>DASXGF010000042.1:0-6512 GCA_036489275.1 Myxococcaceae bacterium
GTCGACCTGCCCCTGTCCCGCAGCGAGAGCCCGGCATTCGTGCTCACCTGGCTCGCGCTCCACACGATCGACGAGACGAGTCCCCTGCACGGCGTGACCCGGGAAGGGTTCGCCGAGGGGATGATGGAGATCCTGGTCACCTTCACCGGCTGGGACGAGACGCTGGCGCAAACCATCTACGCGCGGCAGTCCTACGTCGGCGCGGAGCTTCGCTGGAACCACCGCTTCCGGGACGTCATCCGCATGGCGCCCGACGGCTCACGGCAGATCGACTACGCGAAGTTTCACGAGACCGAGGCGCTGGCGTCCTGAATCCGTGCCGCACGCTTGTCGAGCTCGGTACAGACCCGGTCCACGAAGTGGACGATGTCCCAGGGCTTGCGCAGCACGCTGATGCCGCCGAACGACGAGCGCGACGTGGGTCCGCTGGTCACCAGGAGACAGGCCACCTCGGGGAAATGCGCTCCCACGGCCCCGAGCAGGAGATCTCCGCGGGCGTCCTCCAGCTGGACGTCCGAGACCACCAGGTCCGGCCGCTCGGTCTTCAACCGGTCCATGGCCTCGTGTGCCGAGCGGACGGAGTCCACCTCGTAGCCCCGTCGGACCAGCCCGTGACGCATCAGGGCAAGCACCGCCGGGTCCTCCTGGATGATGAGCACGCGAGGCATGGCGCCGAGACTTTTGCCCCGACAGGGGCCCGGCGTCAGCAACCGAATCGTGGGCCGATGGAGCTGTCCACTGGCCGACCTTGAAAACGGGGGCCCGACAACACGTTTGCTGTCCAGGCGGCCGAGCGGAAGGGCTTGCGGATCAGGGTCAAGACAACCCCACCGGCCGGGCTTCAGGCAGTGCCAGACACCTCGTTACCGGATGCCTCGTCCGGCAGGGCGAGGTCGGGTCGAGGTGGGTCCGGACTTCCGACGTGTCGAACACGTCCTGGTTCCCGCTTCGAAGGTGCCCCGCCGAAGGTGTCAGACATCTCGTGGGAGACCTCTCCCGGGGGGGCTACGCCGCCGCGGCGCCCTCGCGGTGCCGGTCGCGGTGCCAGACACCTCGTGTCCCCCGCGTGACCCGACACGCGGTTCGTGACTGACGCAGCCACTCCAATCTTCTCGCGGGGTTCCGAGCCCGTGGCGGCTTTTTGTCCTGTCTTGCGCATTGGAAGACGCGGGGCTGCCGGCATGTGCCGGTCGAGCCGCCTCGGGCCGATCGGGTGCCGAAAGGAGAGGGAGAGATGCGCAAGCTTGTACTGGCCGGAATCGTCACGGTTCTCGCCTGCGGCGGGAGCAACGGCGGGAACAACAACAACAACAACAACGGGAACGGGACACCCGGGCTCAAGACGTTCAGCTACGGAAGTCCGCAGGCGCCCACGGCGGCTCAGCAGAACACGGCGACCACCGCGCAGACGCAGATGAACAATGCCGTGAAGGCCTCGGTGAACGGGCAGGTCTCGAACGCCGCGAGCCTCCCGTCGATGACCGATTCGCTCGCGTCCTCGCTGCCCAACCTCGTCGCCCCGATCGCGGATCCGTCACTGGCCGCGGATGGAACCCCCTCGCTGCTGGCGCACCGGAGCTCGGGGTTGAGCCAGGGCTGCTACACGTTCACCAGCTCGAGCATCACGTACAACAACTGCACGATCAGCGGCAGCGGCTACTCCGAGACGCTCAACGGAAGCCTCACCACCGGCAGCGGCACGGTCAGCTGGAACCTGACCGTGACCTACAGCTACAGCGCTCAGAACGTCACCTCGAACGGGACGTACAACTGGACCGGCCAGCTCACGGTCACCGCGAGCACAATCGTCGGGCAGGGCCGCAGCAGCTTCAGCGGACACGTCGTGAGCGGCTCGACCACGTACGACTATCAGTACACCGCCGGCTTCGATGCGAACCTCACCTACCAGAGCTCGCCGTCGTACTGCATCACCGGCGGGACGCTGGAGGTCCGCCGCACGCTGAACTCCTCGAGCAACACGCAGACCATCCCCGTTCACGACGCCGGTGCCAAGTACACCTGGTCCGGCTGCGGTCAGGTCACGGTCCAGGCCGGAAACTGAGCGCGTATCCATCCGGCGCACGCGCGCCGGTCGGCCGCGGCCATCCCGGGAACCGAGACCCCCGGGAAGGCCGCGGCTGATTTGCAACCGCGCCCCCCCTCCTCCAAGCTCCTCGGGGTGGTTGCCAGCGCACCGGGACACTGGGCCGACCTCGAGGCGCAAGTCCGCGCGTCGCTCGACCGCGGCGACCGGGACGCGGCCGCCACACGGGCCATCGAGGACCTCGAGCCCGACATCCGCGGCTACCTCGGATGCCGGCTCGGCGAGGACGATGCCGAGGACGCGCTCTCGCAGTTCCGCGAGAACGTCTGGAATGATCTCCCGCGGTTCCGGTGGGAGTGCTCGCTGCGCGCCTGGGCGTACCGGCTCGCCCACCATGCGGTGACGCGGGTCCTCCGCCGACCGCACCGGCGCAGGGAAGAGCACCTGCCTTCCTCCGCAGCCTCCTGGCTGGCCGCATCGCTCGGGCCGGGAAAGAGCCTCGCCAGCGGGCGTCACCAGGGGCTCGCCCTGCTTCGCGCCGAGCTCAGCGAGGAGGAGCAGACGCTCCTGACCTTGCGCATCGAGCGGGAGCTCGAGTGGGAGGAGATCGCCGTCGTCCTCGGCGCCACCTCGGCCGCGCTCCGCAAGCGATTCGAGCGGCTGACCACCAGGCTGGAGCAGATGGCCCGCGAGCACGGGCTCCTCGACTAGCGGAGGAACACGGTGGCGGTGGAGAAGCGCACGCTGTCCCATCTTCTCGCCGAGCTCGCCGCATCGCCTCCCCGGGCCCAGAACGAGGCGTGGGAGCAGCGCTTTCGCCGCGGTGACGTGATTTCCGACCGCTTCGAGCTCCTCGAGCGCATCGGTCGCGGCGGATTCGGCGTCGTGTTCAGGGCGCGCGATCGAAAGCTCAACCGCTTCGTCGCGTTCAAGGCGATTCCCCCCGGAGGCCTCTCCAGCGCCGCCATCCAGCGCGAGGCGGAGATCGCTGCCCAGCTCGAGCACGAGGGCCTGGTTCGCCTCTACGACTACGGCCTCTGTGACGGTGGCGCCTATCTCCTCTTCGACCTGCTCACCGGCGAGACCCTCGACCGGCGACTCTCCGCTGGCCCGCTCCCTCCTCGCGAGGCGATCCGCATCGCCCTCGAGATCACCCGCGCGCTCGTCTACGCGCACGCACGCGGCGTGCTCCACCGCGACCTCAAGCCGGCCAACGTCTTCCTGACCGACGACGGGAAGGTCAAGGTCCTCGACTTCGGCCTCGCCTACTACTTCGGTCAGGGTCCGGAACGGAGCGGCACTCCGGGATACATGGCGCCCGAGCAGGCTCGAGGCGGTCCCGAGGATGCGCGGACCGACGTCCACGGGGTCGGGCTGCTGCTCCGCGAGATGCTCTCCGGGGAGCGGCCGGGAGCAGCCGGCCTGGACGCGACCGGGAGGCTCGCCGATCTGGTGCGTCGAGCGACGGACCCCGACCCGGCCAGGCGCCCCACCAACGCCATCCAGCTCGCGGCAGAGCTCGAGGCGCTGGCCCGTCGTCTCGACGGACTCCGGTGGACCGTGCGGCAGTCCGCGCTCGCCGTCCTTGGACTGGCCCTCGCCGCCGCGATCGGGCTGACCGTCCTCGTCCAGCGGCCCCGCCTCGGGGTGGTGGTCGCCGATCTGGACAACGCCACCGGAGACCCGGAGCTCGACGGAGTCGGTGAGCTGGTTCGCACCTCGCTCGAGCAGTGGCCGCGGCTCCTCGTGCTCCCTCGCCAGCGAGTGCTCGCGCTGGCCGGCGCGCCGGCGGGACGGGACCGAGTGGATTGCGCGGCGGCGCAGCAGGCGGCGCGACAGGTCGGGGCCACTGCCGTGCTCTGCGGAAAGGCGACCCGATCGGGCACCGGCTATGAGCTCGACGTCCAGATCGCCGCGCCGAAGGACGGCCGGCAGCTCCTCGCGGTCACCGACAGTGCACGGTCCAAGGACGAGATTCCCGCGCTGGTCGATCGTCTCTCCGGGCGGACCAACCGCACGCTCGCGCCCTGGAGCTTCGGCCCCCCGATCGCCGCCATCGCCGGGCAGACGACACAGAACCTGGAAGCCTACCGCCACTACTTCGACGGCCTGCTCTGCGCCGACCGGCCGGTGCACGGGCAAGATTGCTCGGCCGAGTTCCGCGAGGCGCTTCGGCTCGACCCCAGCTTCGCGCTCGCCGCGTACCAGCTGGCGGTCTGGCTGGCCTGGAACGGCGGCCCACTCAGCGAGCAGCGCGCGCTGATCGGCACTGCCGCCCGCCTCGGCTCCGGTGCACCGGAGAAGGAGCGGACCCTCATCCGCGCCTGGTCCGCCCACCTCTCGGGAGCGGATGCCGAGGCGCTCGAGCTGCTCCGTCACGCGGCGCAGGCGTGGCCCCAGGACAAGCAGGTCTTCTACCAGGCGGGCGACATCCTCCGTCACCGCAACGAGCTCGCCGCGGCCGCGCAGTGGTTCGAGGGAGCGATCGCGCTCGATCCCCAGTTCGGATGGGCGCTGGGACACCTCGCGCAGGCGCTCGGCGCGCTCGGCAGGACGGACGAGCTGCGAACCTGGGTTGCTCGCTGGGAGGCGACCCCTTCCGTCGCCACGCTCCACGGCCTGTCGGTCGCCCGCGGCTGGCTGGGCGATGTCCGAGGCGCTGCCGACGCTGCCCAGCAGAGCCTCGTCATGGGAGCCGGAGTGTCGGGGCAGGAGGATCTGCTCCAGGCGAAGCCGTTCGCCGGCGACTACTCCGCGGTCGAGGAGGGCGTCCGCGTCCTCGCGCTGAAGGGGAGCCCCGTCCGCCGCATCGGGTACTACGGCCAGGCCGCGATCGAGGCGTATCGCGGGAGGCCGAGGTCGGGGCTCGCGGTGCTCGACCGGATGGCGAGCGAGATCCCCGAGCTGCCGAGCGACGCCGTCTACCACACCATCCGCGCCGACTACCTCGTCGGCATGGGCGACCGTGCCGGGGTGAAGGCGGAGGTGGAGCTCGCCCGGGCGCTCGACCCGACTCTCGCCGCCGGGCACGCCGTCTCTCTGGCGTACCTCGGCGACTTCCAGGGCGCGGAGGAGCTGGCCAGAGGTCTGCCGTCGGGGACGCAGCTCGACGAGACGACCGCCGCGCTCGTCCTGCTCGGACGGGACCCTGCCGCGGGCCTGGAGAGGCTCCAGCAGATCTCGGCACGTGCTCCGATCCTTGCCTGGCGAATCTCGCCGGTGTTCGTCCACGGCGAGCGACTGGCGGCAGCAGGCCGTGATGAGGAGGCGATCGCCGTCCTCCGCCGGGCACAGCGGCTCTACGTCCCGGTCTCGATGTGGCGCAGCTGGGCGTATCCCCGGAGCCAGGTCCTGCTCGCGCGCGCACTCCAGCGGACGGGACGGCTCGACGAGGCGAAGCAGACCCTGGACCGCATGCTCTCCGACTGGAAGGACGCCGAGCCCGACGCTCCGCTCCTGGGCGAGGCGCGCGCGCTCCGGACCGAGCTGTCCGCGCGCTGAGCTGGGCTTCCCGGGTGCCAGGTGCCAGTCACCGGAGCCCGTGTGACAGGGCCCAGGTCGTGCCGCTCCCGCCGTCGACCCGCTCCCGGGGCGCCGGGAAGACGAGCGCACGCTGGACGAGAAAGAGCACCGCACAGAGCCCGAGATACGCCCCGGCGAGCGCGATCAGGAGCACCATCGTCGACCGCCCCCCTCTCACCAGACGAACGGGATCAGCGCCCGCCGCTCACCGGGGTAGTCGGGAAACCTCTGCCGGTACCACCGGTGGTTCGCGACCGCCCGCGGCGCCAGGTTGGCGAAGGTGAAGGCAGCGAAGGCCCAGGCGGCCAGCGTCTGCGCCGCCAGCGCGAAGCCGATCCACTCGACGACTTCCCCGAGGTAGTTGGGAGCGCTCACGTACCGGAAGCCTCCGCCGAAAGGGACCTTGTACCCGGTCTCGCCCGGTGCCCGGAGGCGGCGGAGCAGCTGGTCGGAGTGCACGTTGAGCAGCAGCCCGGTGAGGAAGAGGACCGACCCGAGGAGGAAGACCGGGTCGAAGGGGCGCTCGCGGAGGGCCGCGGCGTTCCCGGTCGCATTGAGCACGTTGAACACGTTGGCCAGCGCGACGGTGAGCACGGCCTGTCGCCGCCCGGCGCTTCGCTGGAGCAGCGAGAAGACGAACGTCCGCTGCACGTAGTGGACGAGCCAGAGCAGCCCCAGCGCGGTGACCAGCAGCGTGCCGAAACCCGGGTTCGCGATCCACACCAGCGCGAAGAGCACGACCGACGGCCACTCCATCGCCACCCAGCCGATCCGTGACCCGATCGCCGGACCCCAGCCGGGACGGAAGTGCCTCCCGTAGGGGGCGGTGACGAGGAAGAGCAGCGGGAAGACCGCCGCCGCCGAGAGCAGGACGATCCACGGCGCAACGCGCGCGAACGGCTGGATCCACGTCCAGAAGGAGGTCATGACAGGCGGGCAGCCGACC
>DASXGF010000182.1:0-11509 GCA_036489275.1 Myxococcaceae bacterium
CCCCGCCTGGCAAGCCAGCGTCCGCCAGCGCCGCGGAACGGCCCGCGGAGCCCGTAACGAGGTGTCCGTAACGAGGTGTCTGGCACCCGTTCGGAAGCCCGGGAGTGCGGTAACGAGGCGTCCGCCGCCCCCGGGTCACCAGCCCGCGGAGCGGTCACAGCACTGCCCGGGGGGCGGCTCCGGACCGGTAACGAGGTGTCTGGCACCGCCATCGGGTCACGGCTTCGTCACCTTCGGCCGCAGCCCGGACGTCCAGTGAGCGGCGTCCAGGCGCTGCAGGGCTTTGCGCGACCCCGTGCGGCGTGCTGATTTTCCTCCCTCTGGTAGAGGTCCCCATGCCCCGCCGCAACGACCCGCTCGAGACGTACCGGCAGAAGCGTGACTTCACCGTCACGCCGGAGCCCGCACCTGAGCGCCCGGCTCCCGCGCCGGCCGGCGCGCTGCGCTACATGGTGCACAAACACGATGCCACGCGCCTCCACTACGATCTGCGGCTGGAGATCGATGGAGTGCTCGCCAGCTGGGCGTGCCCGAAGGGCCCCAGCTACGACCCGGCCCAGAAGCGCCTCGCGGTCGAGACCGAGGACCACCCCCTCGCCTACGGCGACTTCGAGGGCCGCATTCCCGATGGTGAGTACGGCGCCGGCGACAGCATCATCTGGGACCGAGGCACCTACGACACGGTCCCCCCGGGCCAGGTGCACGAGCAGCGCCGCAAGGGGCACCTGCACCTGGTCTTCGACGGGGAGAAGCTCGAGGGCGGCTGGCACCTCGTGCGGACGCGGCCCCAGGGTGGGAAGGCGCAGTGGCTCCTCTTCAAGGCCAAGGACGGCACCGAGCGCCCCGACTTCGACGTCGTGGCCGAGCGCCCCGAGTCGGTCGCGAGCGGCCGGCGTCTGACCCGTGGGCCCGAGCGCCAGCGAAGCCTGCGAGGCGTGCACCCTGACCCGGACGCGCTGCTCGGGAAGGTGTGGCCTCCGATGCTGGCCGTGCTCGCGAAGGGCACGCCGGCACCGGCCGATCGGTACGTTTACGAGGTGAAGTATGACGGGTACCGCGCGGTCGCCGCAGTCTCGGGAGGACAGGTCTCGGTCCGCTCGCGGAACGATCTGGATTTCTCCGCCCGCTTCCCCTGGGTGGCGCCGGCCCTGAAGCAGGTGGTGGTTGGTGAGGCGGTGCTCGACGGGGAGCTGGTGGCGCTCGACGAGGCAGGGGTGTCCCGCTTCCAGAAGCTCGGGGACCCATCCGCCGAGCACCGGTACGCGGTGTTCGACCTGCTCTGGCTCGACGGAGAGGATCTCCGGTCACGTCCGCTCGAGGAGCGGCGCGAGCTGCTCGAATCAGTCATGGCCAACACCCGGCCTCCGCTCGAGCTGGCGCAGCGGGTCCGCGGCGAGGAGAAGACCGCGCTGGCGGAGGCGAAGCGCCGCGGCTGGGAAGGGCTCCTGGCCAAGCTCCGGGGCTCGCCCTACGTGGGGACCCGGAGCGCTGACTGGTTGAAGCTGAAGGTGCTCGGGACCGACGAGCTGGTCATCGCGGGCTGGACGCCCATCTCGAATGGAGCGGCAGAGGTGGGTGCGCTGCTCGTCGCCGCGAAGCGCGGTAAGCACTTCGTCTACGCGGGCAAGGTGGGCACCGGGTTCGATCGGCCGATGCGGCGCAGGCTGCTCACGCTTCTCAAGAAGGACGAGGTGCCGCGCGCGGCAATCGACGACGCGCCGCGGATGCGTGATGCGCACTGGGTCACGCCGCGACACGTGGCGGAGCTCCAGTTCACCGAATGGACGCGGGACGGGAAGCTTCGCCACCCGTCGTTCCAGGGGCTGCGCGAGGACAAGGGGCCGCAGGAGATCGGGGAGGACCGTCGGGTCTCACCACCCGCCACGCGTCGGCCGGCGAAGGCCTCTGGAGCGCGGGCGGCGGGGCGGACGGTCTCGGCAGCCAGGGCGAGGAGGGCGTCGAGCGAGCGGGGCCGGAAGACAGCGGGAAAGTCCGGTAGCCGGAGTGGCGGCGCGAGCAAGAAGAAGGCCGGCCCGTCCGCGCGGGCTGGAAGCGACGGGGATCCGGACGGCTCAACGGGCTTCTTCGGCAGTCCGCAGCCGGAAGGATTCGGGACGTGGCACTCGAATCGCGGCGCGGAAGAGGCGCCCGCGGAGGCTGTCACGGCCCAGCCCACGCCGGCGCCGGCGGAGGCTCCTCCCGCCGAGGTCCCGATCACCCACCCGGAGAAGGTGCTCTTCCCGGTCTCGAAGATCACCAAGAGCGACGTGCGGACCTACATGGATGCCGTCGCTCCCGCGCTGATCGCCGCGCTCCGCGGACGCCCGCTCTCGATGCAGCAGTGGCCCCAGGGCATCGGCAAGCCCGGCATCTTCCGCCAGGGCGCGACCTCGGCTCCGCCCTGGATCCCGCGGGTCAGCGTTCAGCACGTCGATCACCCGCTCGAGCACATCGTGGTCGACCGGCCCCAGACCGTGTCGTGGCTCGCCAACCAGTCGGCGCTCACGCTGCACATGACCTCGAGCCGTGCCGCCACGGTGGACAACCCGGACTGGGTCGCTTTCGATTTCGACCCTGCCACGGGCTGGGATCAGATCGCTCCGCTGGCCAAGGCGCTGAAGGGGCTCCTGGACGAGCTCAAGCTGCTCTCGGTGCCAAAGACGTCGGGGAAGCGCGGACTGCACGTCTTCGTCCCGCTCGGTCCAGGGCACAGTCACGCGCAGGCGCTTGCCTTCGCGGAGGCGGTCACGGGCGCGCTCGCAGCTCGGTTTCCGGATCAGGCCACGACGGAGCGCTCGCTGAACCGTCGGCGAGGGCGCCTGTACTTCGACGCGTTCCAGAACGGACGGCTGAAGACGATGGTCGCCCCGTACTCGATCCGCGCCGTGGAGGGCGCCCCGGTCTCGACTCCTCTGGAGTGGGACGAGGTCGACGCGCGGCTCGACCCGGCGAAGTTCAACATCCGGACGGTGCCCGCGCGCCTCCGAGAGCGGGGCGACCTGTTCGCGGCGGCGCTCGCGGGGAAGCAGCGGCTCCCCGAGTTCCAGGCCTGAACGGAGCCATTCGATCCACGCGGGGAGGGTTGCGAGCCTGTCTTGGCGGCTTGTGCTACCTGGAGGAATGCGTGATCTGACCTCCGCCTCGTCACGGGCTCCCGATCCGGCGGCGGATCGGCGGTTCTTCGCGTTCAACGCGACGGTGTCGGCGGCGGCGCTCCTGCTCCTCGGCTGGCTCCTGCTGGTTCGTCGTGGCGCCGGTGTAGCCGGCGTGGATCTCCGGTTCTTGCCCTCGGTGAATGCGAGCCTCAATGCCACGGCGGCGCTCCTGCTGGCCGCGGGCTGGGTGGCGATCCGGCGTGGCTCGATGCGCGTGCACCGCGTCCTGATGGTGGGAGCCTTCGTCGCCTCGGCGCTGTTCCTGATCTGCTACCTCGCCTACCACGCGGCGCACGGAGACACGCGGTACGCGGGGACGGGCGTGATGCGCACCGTCTATCTGATGGTGCTGGCGAGCCACGTGCTTCTGTCGACCGCGGTGGTTCCGCTCGCGTTGACCGCATTCTGGTTCGCGCTGCGGCGGGAGTTCCGCCGCCATCGAGGCGTGACGCGGGTGCTCTGGCCGATCTGGATGTACGTCTCTGTGACCGGCGTTGTGATCTTCTTCATGCTGCGGAGCAGCTACGGGCGTTGAGCTCGGGCTCAGCGACCCGCAATGCACATCGTCCGGGTGGCAAGGCGCATGCGCGCCCGGGTGGATGCCCGAGGAGCGTGCTACCCAGTCACGACGATGGTGGCAGTGCTCCTCGTCGAGGATGACAGGGACATCCGCGAATCGCTCGCCGAGGTGCTCGAGGCCGAAGGTCACACCGTGACCTCGACGGCCACGGCACATGCGGCGCTCGGAAGGCTGGAGCAACCTGGGGCGCCGAACGTCGTGCTGCTCGACTTCAGGATGCCGGGGATGGATGGCCTGTCGTTCCTCGGCGCGCTGCGGACCCGACCGGATCGGGATCGGTTTCGAGTCATCGTGATGTCTGCGGACCAGACGGTGACGGATCTCGATGCGGTGCCGGGGGTGGTGGCCGTGCTGCAGAAGCCGTTCGAGCCGTCGGTGCTGCTGGAGTTGCTCGACCGGTATGCGTAACGAGGTGTCTGGCACCTCGAGATTGAGTTGCTCGACGTTCGTTCGAGCTCCCGGAACGTGACGCTTCCTAAGCCGCGACCGGCAGGGCGCTGAAGCCTGCCCAGACGAACGGTTTGATCGCGGGTTCAGGGAAGGCAGCAGTGGAGTCTCCACTCCTCCATCGGATCGAGGCGCGACGGAACGCGTCGGCAAAACTGCGGTACCGCTCCCGGAATGCTGCGAGCAGCTCGGGGATGGAGGTGTGACAGAGAGGGCGCGGTCTGCGCTCGGATGGGCCTGGCTTTCCGTGCGGTCGCTGCTTCAGGACCCCTGACCTGCCGAGGACGCGCGGATGTTCTCGAAACGCCTTCATCTCGATCGCTTTGACCGCCCTCTGAACAAAGCGCCGAAGCGCGCCCGGCTTTCGGAGCCTGGCGTTTGGGAGCGGTGTCAGGCGAAGCAGTTCCGGTTCGGCCCAGCGGTCATCAAGCGGTTCACGGACGGTGCGCCGCGAGTTCCCGCTCGAGCGGCGCGTCCAGTTGAACCAGCGGAACGCCCTGGGCCGGCCGTCGAGCAGCAGCGGCAAGCAGCTCAGCCCGGGCCAGTCTCGGCAGCGACGCACGAGCCCCTCCTTCACGCCGTGGGAGAGCACGTAGCTCAGACGCTCGAGAAGCGCCGTTTCGTCGAGGATGGGCTCGGCGGAGTACCGGCGCTCCCAGAAGCTGCCCCGCCATCGGACGAGCTTGCCGACCTTCTTCGACACGTTCGTCAGGAGGTACTGCATGAACCTCGGCAGGTTTCCGCGGGGTGCGCGGACGATCAGGTGCAGGTGATTGGAGATGACGCTGAACGCGAAGAGCTCGACGCCATGCAGGCGTACGGACCGCGCCAGTACACCGCCGAGGACCTCCACCATCTCTGGGGATGGACGGAGCAGAAATCGGCGTTGGAAGCACCGCACGGTCAAGAAGAAGATCTCACTCGGGTTCAGCATCCGGATCGGCCTCGGCATCGTTTGACAACCTCCTCGAGGTCGGAGGCTCAGCATGAACGAGGCCAAGCGGATCCTGGCGAGGTCGGCAGGCCCCGGCGACGCGTAACGAGGTGTTTGGCACCCCGAGAGGAGCGAGATGGCGGGAAGGGCGGGCGGCAGGCGCCCGCCCTGGGAGCTCAGGACGCGAGCGCGGACTCTTCTGGTCCGACGTCTTCTCGAGCCATGACCTCGGGAACGCCGTCAACGTAGACGACCTTCTGCCCGAGCACGGCGGGAACCCGCGGTCCGGGCGTCACCACGCCCGTGAGATTCAGCGGATCCACGCCCGCGATCTCAACGCGAAGGCCACTGGGTCGTGAGCGGCGAATCGAGCGGGCAACCTCCACCGCATCCGGCACCGCGAACTGCTCGCCGCCTACGCCGGCCAGGAATCGGCCCCCTCGCACCTCTCCTCGAGCCTCGAGCCGCCGGTAGTGCCGGACGAGCTCACGCCAGGGTGGGGCGAGCGGCTCGCGCACCACGAGATCCCGGAAGACGATTCCCCAGCGCGTCAGGAGCACCCGTCCGAGGCAGGCGAGACGCTCCTCCTCGCCCACCGACGTTTCCGGGCGGAGCAGCGACCATCGGCCAGGTCCGCCACGCTTCAGCGCCCGTTGCTGACGACGTCGCTTGGGACTGAGCAGGACCCTGAGATTGTCGACTGCATCCGCCGTGACCAGGCCGCGACCCAGGAGATCCCACAGGGCATCCTCGACGGCCTCGATGGGCTGGCCCGAGCCCGAGACCAGCTCAGAGAAGAAGCACGCCCCCCGGCGGTCCAGCACCTCGGCAACGGCCCGACTGGAGTCGACCAGATCGTCTGGCCTGCCGTCCGAGGCCTCGGAACGAATCGCGGCGAGAAGGACCTCCATCTCGGAGCGACGGAAGAAGGTCAGCGTCGCGCTCCGACCTGGCTTGAGCGCTCTCGCGGACACCGGCTCAACCTCTGCCCCGCGGCGCGGTCCGACGACCCTCGGTTCGCGGAGGCTCAGACGGCCCCAGGCAACTTCGCCCGTCCAGCACGCTCGCTCCAGGAGCTCGGACACGTTCCCGCGGACCCGGGCGGGTAGCAGCAGCTGCTCCCAGGCCGCTGCTGGTGCTTCCCAGCCCTCGAGGAGGGAGACGGCCCGGAGCAATCCACCTTGCCCCCCGAGCGCATCGCTCGGCTCTAGGTGGTGCCAGCGGAACAGGAACCGCATGAAGTCCTGCGTCGAGAGTGGCTCGATCTCGCGCCTCAGGCGGCCCACGGTGAGTCGGTGGATCCGCTGGAGCAGTCGGCGATCGCACCACTCGAGTTCCTGGGCACCGGGCCGGAACGTCCCGCGGAGAACCTGACCCTCGGACTCGAGCCGATGGAGCGCGAGTGTCACGTCCTCCTCTCGCAGCGCGAGCGCCAGGCTCAGGCCCGCCACCGTGACCGGTCCTGCGACCTCCATCCGTGCACGAACAACCGACAAGGCTGCCGCCTCCGGGTCCACCGGAGCGTCACCGGCCAGTGGCTCAAGGGCCGGCGTGAGCACTGCCTCCGGAAAGAGCGCACGCACATGCAGGACCCGTTCCGCACAGACGATGAAGTGGCGCACCGTGGTGCCAAACACCTCGTTACGACCGGGCTGCGGGACGGTCAGTCTCGCCGCGCGGCCGGTCTCGATCAGCGCGCCGAGCAGATGTTCCGGAACTCCTTCCGCGGGAACCAGCACCGACGTCAGCAGCCAGTCGTGCAGCTCCTCCGCATCCCGGATCAGCGGACGCGCATCGGCCACCACCTGCTCGATGGCTGAGGCATCCAGCGCACCGAGACCCGCGGCATCCTCCGCCGGAAGCGCACGACGAACCTGGACCGCCCGCGCCCGGCGCTCCTCGAGCGGCGCATCGTCGAGGAACGTGTAGGGCTGCGAGTTCAAGAGCGCGTGAGCCAGCGGCGACGGCTCGGGGAGATCGCGCGCCAGCGTCCGGATCTCCCCCGCCCGGAGCGCCCGGAGCACACCCTTCAACCCCTCCACGTCGAGCGCCTCGGTGAGACAGTCCCGGAGCGCCTCGTTCACAAGCGGGTGGTCCGGCGGCTCGATCTCCCCTGCCCCGTGGTTGTCCTGGCAGCCCACCTGCTCCGGGAAGACCGCCGCCAGCAGATCCTCAGCCCGCGCCCGCTGGATGTGTGGTGGCACCCGCCCCCCACTCTGGAAGCGCGACAGCGACAGCGCCCGGGTCGCGCTCCAGCGAAAGCGCGTTCCGAACAGCGGGGCCTGAAGCACGGCCTGGACCAGCACCGCCTCGACGGTCTCTGGGTGGAGGAACTCGAAGATGTCGGCGAGCGGAAAGCTGTGCTGCTCCCCGAGCGACAGCAGGATCCCGTCGTCCGTCGCCGCCGCCTGCAGCTCGAAGTCGAACGTGCGGCAGAAGCGCTTCCGCAGGGCGAGTCCCCAGGCACGGTTGATTCGCCCACCGAACGGCGCATGGAGGATGAGCTGCATCCCCCCGGCCTCGTCGAAGAACCGCTCGGCAATCACCATGCGCGCGCCGGGCAACGCCCCGAGGACCTGCCGGCTCGCACGCAGGTACGCGGACAGTGCCTCGGAATCCCGCGTCCCGAGGCCCAGCCGCTTCAGAAACTCATCCGGTGCCGGGTGCTCGAGCAGCTCCTCGCGCAACCGGCCGACCTCCAGCGACAGCTCGTCCGTGCGCGATGGAGCCTCGCCGCGCCAGAACGGGACGCTCGGAGGCGCCCCGCGCGCATCCTCGACCCGCACCACACCGCCCCGCAGCCCCTGCACCCGCCAGCTCGTGCTGCCGAGAAGGAACACGTCGCCGGCCATGGTCTCGACGGCGAAGTCCTCGTCGAGCGTTCCCACCTGCCGCCCCTCGGGCTCGGCCACCACCGGATACGTGAAGGTGTCGGGAATCGCCCCGCCGTTCATCAGCGCCGTGAGCCGCGCGCCCTTCCGCGCCCGGAGCAGGTGATGGACTCGGTCGCGGTGGAGGTGGACCCGCATCCTCCCCCGCCGCTCGCTCACTCCTTCCGAGAGCATCTCCAGCACCTGCGTGTAGCGGTCCCAGCTGAGGTCCCGGTAAGGCCAGGCCCGCTTCACGAGGGCGAAGAGCGCACGCTCGTCCCAGGCGTCGACCGCACACGCCGCGACAATCTGCTGGGCCAGCACGTCCAGCGGCGCCTCGGGCATCCGTACGGCATCGAGCTGCCCCTCGTGGACCGCACGGAGCAATGCCGTGCACTCGACCAGCTCGTCGCGGGTGAGCGCGAAGAGGACGCCCTTGCTCACCCCGTGCAGCGAGTGCCCCGCGCGGCCTACTCGCTGCAGGAACAGCGCGATGCCTCGAGGGCTCCCGAGCTGCACCACCAGGTCCACCGCGCCGATGTCGATTCCGAGCTCGAGCGAGGCGGTCGCCACCATCGCCCTCAGCTCCCCACGCTTCAGCTTCTGCTCGGCCGCGAGCCGCAGCTCACGCGCCATGCTCCCGTGGTGGGCCGAGACGGTGCCCGGCCCGAGCCGTGTGCCTAGGTCGTGCGCCACGCGCTCGGCCAGCTTGCGGGTGTTGGTGAAGATGAGCGTCGTCCGGTGCTCGGACGTCAGCTGAACCAGCCGATCGTAGACCTGCCCCCACATCTCGTGGGTGGCGACGGCGCTCAGCTCGTCCTCGGGTGTCTCGAGCGCCAGCTGCCAGCTGCGGAGGTGGCCGACCTGGACCACCGCACACCCATCGGGGCGTCCGGTGAGGAACGAGGCGAAGGTCTCGACGGGCTTCTGCGTCGCGGACAGGCCGATGAGCTGCGGACGGCGCCGCACCTGCGCCTTGAGCCGCTCCAGCGAGAGCGCGAGATGACTCCCGCGCTTGTCTCTGGCCAGCGCATGGATCTCGTCGACGATGACCGTCTCCACGTGGCGGAGCGTCTCTCGCCCCCGCGCCGCGGTGAGGACGAGGTAGAGGGACTCGGGCGTGGTGATCAGGACGTGAGGCGGGCGGCGGAGCATCTGCGCCCGCTCGCTGGGCGGTGTGTCGCCGGTGCGTACCTGCACCCGGACGGGCTCGGGGAAGAGGCCTTCCTTGGCCGCGAGGTCGTAGATCGCCTCGAGCGGCGCGAGCAGGTTCTTCTGCACGTCGTTCCCGAGCGCCTTGAGTGGCGACACGTAGACTACCGACGTCCGGTCCTCGAGGCGGTTCTCGAGCGCGAGGCGTAGCAGTCGGTCGAGCGCCGCGAGGAATGCGGAGAGCGTCTTGCCGGAGCCGGTCGGTGCAGCGATGAGTACGTCCTCGCCGGCGCGGATGCGTGGCCAGCCGAGGCTCTGAGGCTCGGACGGTGTCCCCAGCGTCGAGAGAAACCACCGTTGCACGAGCGGGTGAAAGTCGCGGAGCGCCGGGTCGGCGCCATCCGCAGCGGAGGCGAACTGGAACGGAAGCTGCGGGACGGCCATGGCCCGCATTCCTGAACGCCGGTGCAGGCCCAGTCAAGAGGCCTGCGGGGACCGGCGAACGAGGACTGCCGTCCCGGGCGCACGCTCGAACCTCCCGCCCCGACACGGATTTCGAGGCTCCCCGCCCCACGCGGTGCCAGACACCTCGTTACCGAGTGCCAAACACCTCGTTACGGCATCTCGGGGACTCGCGAGGCCGGCTAGAGCTGCACCCGGCGAATGGCTCGGACCGTGGTGTGCTCCCAGACGTGCCCCGTGACGTAAGGGTCGGCCGCGAGCCAGGCGTCGGCCTCGGCGCGGGAGGGAAACTCGACCAGGATCATCGACCCCACCATCCGCCCTTCATCGTCCAGCATCGCGCCGCCGTCGAGGAACGTCCCCTCCGCCTTCATTTGCCGCAGGCCATCGAGGTGAGCCGGCCGCTGCTGCGTTCGCCGCAACGGTGCCTCTGGGTCGCGGAAGTCATGGGCGAGGATCAGAAAGGTCATCGGGCCTCCGACTCGGGCGCGTCATCCTGCCCGGCCGGTCGCGCCCTCGTCGAGCACTGCGCCACTCGGCGTTCGACCTCGAGCCGGGCGTTTTCTGGCTGTCGCGGTCCAGCTCTGCCGCCGAGAAAACGTCGCCGCGCCGCCGGCCGCTGTCATGCCAACGCCGGGTGTAAGGTCGAGCGGTCATGACCCGCGCTCCCGGTCGCGCGCTACCGCCCGACGGACGGTTCCTGGCCCAGCTCGGACCCACGCCGCTCGTCCCGGTGCGGCTCGACGCGTCCGGCCCTGCGATCTGGTGCAAGCTCGAGTTTCTCAACCCGAGCGGATCCACCAAGGACCGCATCGCGCGCTACATGCTCGAGAAGGCCTGGCGCCAGGGCACGCTCAGCCCCGGCGCCACGGTGGCCGAGGCCTCGAGCGGATCCACCAGCATCGCGCTCGCACTTGCGTGCGCGCAGATGGGGCTCCGGTTCATCGCGGTCATGCCCGAGGGCGTTACCGAGGAGCGTGTGCTCACCATCCGCGCCTACGGCGGCGAGGTGATCCTCACGCCGCGCGGCGACGGCGTGCGCGGAGCGATGGCGCACGTCGAGCGACTCGCGCGCGAGCAGGGCGCATTCGCCCCGCGCCAGTTCGAGAACCCGGACAATGCCGAGGCCCACCGCGTCTGGACCGGCCAGGAGATCCTCGCGCAGATCCCCGGCGGCGCCGTGGACGCGGTGGTGAGCGGGGTCGGCACCGGCGGCACCATCGTCGGCCTCTACGCGGCGTTCCGTGAGGCGGGCTGTCAGCTCACCGCGTGCGTCGCGAGGCCCGTCTCAGGCACGGGCGGCCTCGCCGACGTCGAGTGCTGCAGCTTCAGCACCCGAGTTCCCGGAGTGGTGGAAGGCCTTTCGAGGCTCTTCGACCCGGCGCGGATGCCTGGGCTCCTCGTGCTCGACATCCCGGACGAGGTCGCGATCGCGACCGCACGCGCGCTCATCCGCCGGGGCTTTCCGGTGGGTCCGAGCTCCGGCCTCAACTACGCCGCTGCGGTGGAGGCCGCGGGGCGCCTCGGGCCGGAGGCCCAGCTGGTCACCGTCTTCCCGGACCGGATGGAGCGGTACTTCTCCACGGAGCTGATGCGGACACCGCCCGGCTCGCCCATCGCTGGAGCGACGGGTCTTTCGATGGCTTCCGCGCCACTGGACCGCTGAACCCGCGCCCCCGCGATGCGCACCGCCTTCTCCGCGCTGTTCTGGGCCTATCTCGCCTTGGGGTGCATCCCCCTGTTCCTCATCGCCGTGGTGGTGTGGCTGGTGACGCTCCCCTTCGATCGGAACGGTCGGATCCTCCACATGTACTCGTGCTTCTGGGGCCAGCTCTTCTTCTGGAGCAACCCGTTCTGGCGGCTCCGGGTGGAGGGCCGTGAGCACTTGCCATGGCGTGGCGCGGCGGTG
>DASXGF010000184.1:0-4160 GCA_036489275.1 Myxococcaceae bacterium
CCGGACAGCGACCATCTCTACGGCCACGGGAAGATCGAGAACTTCTCCGCCCTCTTCGAGACCGGCCTGCTCCTGGCCACCTGCGTCTGGATCGCCTACGAGGCCGGCAAGCGTCTCTTCTTCGGGGGCACCCACGTGGAGGCGACGCCGTGGGCCTTTGGCGTCATGGCCGTCTCCATCGTCATCGACCTCTCGCGCTCCCGGGCGCTGGCCAGGGTCGCGCGGAGGCACCGGAGCCAGGCGCTGGAGGCGGACGCGCTCCACTTCTCCACCGACGTGTGGTCGTCGACGGTCGTGCTCCTCGGGCTGCTCGGCGTTCTGCTCTCGCACCGGACGGGGCTGGAGTGGCTTTCCCGCGCCGATTCGGTCGCCGCGCTCGGGGTGGCGGCCATCGCCGCGCTGGTCAGCATCCGGCTCGGCCGGAAGGCGGTGGACGACCTGCTCGACGCCGCGCCCACCGGGACGCTGGAGGCGATCGCCCGGTCCGCCGCCGCCGTGGACGGAGTGGTCAGCGTGTCGCAGGTCCGGGTGCGGCGCTCGGGACCGAGGACCTTCGCCGACGTCATCCTCCAGGTGGCGCGCGGCCTCCCCGTCGAGCAGGCCCATGAGATCGCCCACCGGGCCGAGGACGCCATCCATGGCGCGGTGCTCGATGTCGACGTGATGGTGCACACCGAGCCCGCGGAGACCGAGACCGAAGCCGCCGCGACCACTGCTCGGGCGTGAGCGCGCCCGTCAGGTGCTCGGATTGAGCACCGAGCCGAGGCTCAGGTCGAGCTTCGGCCCGAGCTGCTCCAGCAGGCTGTCCAGCTCGGTGGCCGGAAGCGACAGGGCTCGCTCGAGGCGGGCACGCGTGCGCTCGAGGAGCACCTCACGCGCCCGGGCCATCCGCCGGCTGATGGTGGACTTGTTCACCTGGTACATCGCGGCGATCTGGTTGAGGCTCAGCCCCTCGAGGAAGTGCATCCGGAGCACGTTTCGCTCACCGGGCTCCAGGGAGCCGAAGGCCTCGCGCAGCGCCGTGCCGAACTGGGCGGCGTACTTTCCCCGGAGCAGCTCCAGGGTCCGGTCCGCCGTGGGGGCGGCCGGCTCCCACAGCGACGCCTCGGGCAGAGGCTCCGGTCCGCGCCTCGCATCGCGACGGGCGTTGAGCGCGAGCCGGAGCGCTCCGGCCCGGAGCCAGTTCTCCAGGGAGCCACGCCCTGCGTAGTCGAGGATGCGAGCGGTCCGGCCATCCTCCGCGACCAGGACCCGCGTCCGCAGCCGCTGAAGAATCTCGTCGACGAAGGACGGAGCGCCGTCCACGCTCCGAACCGCCCCCGCCACCGAGGAGAGCAGCGTGCCGAATGCGCGCAGCGCGGTTGCGTCTCGCTCGCCGCAGGCGAAGGCCAGGTACAGGTCGGGGAGGTGGAGCTGCTCCATGGCCGCGGCCACGTCACTCGCCCGGGCGAGCTGCTCGGCCCAGTGCGTCACGAAGCGCCGCCGGTCCACCTCCACCTCCGGCCAGCGGGCCTCGGCATCGGCGAGCTGTTTCGCGAGGCGCGTCTCCAGCTCGGCACGGTTCGCGCCGCGTCGCGGCGCGGGCAGCACTTCCCAGAACACGTCGGCGTTGGAAAAGACGGTCACGAGCTGGAAACCCTGGGCGCGGCGCGAAGGTACCAGCCCGATCGGCGCGTCAGCCACCCGAGCCAGGCCAGCACTGCCAGGGAGGTAACGAGCAGGCCCCAGCGAAGCCACACGGAGGCGAGGCCGCCGATCTCACCGGCAGTGAGCATCCTCACCACATAGGCCTCCCCGGCCGGGGTGCGGCTTCCCTCCTCACCGAGCCGGATCCCCAGGACACGAATCGTCGTTCCGCCGACCTGGAGCTGCACGACGCGACCGAGCGGCGGCGCCGCCAGCCAGCGCGCTCCGGCCCAGCCACCGTCCGGTGAATGGAGCACCACCTCGGCGCCGGCGGCCCGACCCAGCTCCTCGAGCAGGCCGTTTTCCACCCAGCGCCCCGTGAGGACGAAGCCGGCGATCGATCGTCCGCGGACCACCGGACGCCCGGACACGAGCAAGAGATCATCCGTGCGTGGCCCGTCGACCAGCGGGAAGCCCAGCTTGTCCAGGGTGGCCCACGACCAGAGGGCGTCGGTCGACGTCCCCTCCATCGTCTCCATGAGCATGGGGATGGCGGGCGCGGGTGCTCCGAAGGCGCCGGGAGCGGCGAGGTTGAGCACCACGCGGCCCCAGGAGTTGGCCACCAGGAGCGCATCGCGACTCTTGAGGCCGGGCAGGTCCGCCGAGCGGAGGCTCTCGTGCGCCTCGGCCAGCTGGTGCTCGCGGCTCTCGTCCTCGGCCAGGCCGAGCGCCGCATCCATGTTGCTGGCGTCGCCGAGCGCCTTGAGCACGCCCTCCGCGCGAAGCCCCGCCTGCACCAGGAGATCGGTGCGCTCGCTCTGTGCCCGGAGCAGCTCCGGGAGCCGCGCCGCGGAGGCGTACAGCTCGTGGTCCACCCGGCGTTCCCACACCGCGTGCTGCACCCAGACCCAGGCGGTGGCGACGAGCAGCGCGAGGGCGATGGCCCCATTGCTCGCGTGGAAGGGGAGGCGTGCCTTGCGGAGCGCGTCCAGCAGCGCCTCCATCGAGGGCCAGCGCTGGGTCGGATCCACCGCAAGCCCGCGCGCCAGGACCCGCGATAGTCGCGCCGGGAGCGTCCGCCGGCGCAGGGATACCGGGTCGGGTGGATGCGAGGGAGAGGCCTCCTCCACCTCCTCCGGTCGCCGTCCGTCGAACGCCTCGAGCAGCGCGAGGCAGAAGCTGTACTGGTCGCTCCGCACGTCGGGTGGATGCCCGTGCCAGTGCTCGGGTGCCATGTACGCCGGAGTGCCGGCGAAGCGCGGGGCGTGTTCCTGCACCGCGCGCGCGAGCCCGAAGTCGGTCACCCGGACGCGCCCGTCCTCACCCACCAGGACGTTCTCCGGCTTGAAGTCCCCGTGCACCATGCCGGCGTGATGGGCGGCGGCCAGCCCTTCGCCGGCGGCGGTGTAGAGCGCGAGCGTGTGCCGCAGACCGGTCAACCCCGGACGCTGCGCGCGGCGAAGGGTCTCGCCCTTCACGTACTCCATCGCGAAGAACACCTCGCCGTCGAAGGTGCCCACATCGTGGACGGTGACGATGTTGGGGTGTGAGAGCCGGGCGACGGCCTGCGCCTCGGCGAGCAGCTGCGGGCGCGCGGCCGGCCGGTTCGCGCCTCGACCTGGCCGGAGGAACTTGATCGCCACCTTCCGGTCCAGCTCGGGGTCGAAGGCGCTGTACACCACCCCCATCCCGCCGCGGCCCACCGGATCGAGCAGCACGTACCGGCCGAGGTTGGTGCCGCGGGCCAGCATTCGCCACGACGAGGGCTGGTCGTCCTCTGGCGTCACGAGGGTCCGCACCAGCGCGCAGACCAGCTCCCGGCAGCGGTCGCAGGCGTCGATGTGCTCGGCGACCCGCGAGCGCTCGGACTCGGTCCCCTCGCCGCCGACGTGCCGGGCCAGCGCGTTCTCGTCGAGATGACCGGCCTCGACGGAGATGGTCATGGTGCGTAACCCGGGCGCCTTCGGTAGGTCCGCCCGAACTTGTCGAGGTGCGCGGGGTTGAAGAGGCGCGGCCGGAGGAGCAGCTGCACCTCGGTGGGCTGGCCCTCGGCGACGACGACCTCCATGTCGAAGGGCTCGATCTGCCGTCCCCAGGCGTGGAGCGGATGCTTCCCGGGGGGCACGTCGCGGAGGACGAACTTACCGTCGGCGCCCACATGGGCGAAGGCTCGGTTCGGCAGCACCAGGACGTTGGCGTACATCTGCTCGTGGATGTTGCAGAACACGTCCACCAGCCCCGGGGTGGAGAAGGTCACGGTCCGCGTCTCGTGAGGGCCGGGCTGCCCGAGATCGAACGTCCGCGCGGTCGAGGTGGAGAAGACGTTGTGCACGAACGGGTCGTCGTTGGTGAACTGCACCGACTGCCCGGCGACGATGACCTGGAGGTCGGGGATGAAGGTCTTGTCCTTCTGGCTGACCACCGGCTCGCCCGCGGCCGGCGGCTGCTTGAAGCCGGTCAGGTAGACCACGATCGGCTGCGGTGGGGTCGCCTCGGTGCCTCCGTCGGGCGCGGTGACCGTCACCGTGCCGCGG
>DASXGF010000190.1:0-4858 GCA_036489275.1 Myxococcaceae bacterium
TCCCGCCTGGACGCCATCTACCAGTCGGCCCGGAACCTCCCCAGCTCCCCCATCTCCCGGGTGTTCTGCGCCGGGTACGAGGAGCTGTCCAAGCTCGCCCAGAGCAAGGATGGCCACGAGAACGCCATGAGCGAGCGCCTCGGCGGCATCGAGAACGTGGAGCGCGCGCTGAACCGGGCGAGCACCTCGCAGATCACCGAGCTCGAGTCCCGGGTGAGCTTCCTCGGCACGGTGGGCGCCACTGCCCCCTTCGTGGGCCTCTTCGGGACGGTGATGGGCATCCTCTCGGCCTTCAACGAGATCGCCGAGAAGGGCAACGCCTCGCTGTCCACCGTGGCCGCCCCGATCGGAAACGCGCTGGTGGCCACCGCGGCGGGCCTCTTTGCCGCCATCCCCGCGGTGGTGGCGTACAATTCCTTCGTGAGCCGCATCAAGGTGTTCGACACCGAGATGGCCAACTTCTCCTCGGACTTCCTGAACATCATCAAGCGGCACTTCTTCAAGTAGGGAGAGCAGAGCGACCGTCATGGCGATGTCCGCCGGCAAAGGCGCCCCCGGGCGCACCACGATGAGCGAGATCAACGTCACGCCGATGGTGGACGTGATGCTGGTGCTGCTCATCATCTTCATGGTGACCGCCCCCCTCATCCAGAAGGGCGTGAAGGTGGATCTGCCCGAGGCCAAGGCCGCGCCGGTCGAGGCCAGCGAGAAGAAGCTCGTGCTCTCGGTGGACGCGAAGCAGCGCGTCTTCCTCGGTGACGTGGAGGTCCCGATCGACGAGCTGGAGGAGAAGCTCCGGACCAACGCCAAGGCGCAGGCGGACAAGGAGATCTACCTCCACGCCGACAAGACGCTGCCCTACGGAGTGGTGGTGGAGGTGATGGCCGCCGCGCAGCGGGCGGGCATCGGCAACCTGGGGATGATCACCGATCCGGTGTCGCCCGGGCGGAAGAAGGGCGCGACCGGGCGATGACCGCGGTGGCCTCGGCTGGACCGGTGTCCCTGCTCGCCCGGCGCCACGAGGCGACGCTGGTCAAGTTCCTCTTCTGGTCGGCGGTGGTCCACGCGGCGCTGTTCTCGCTGGCCATGGTCTACGCGAAGCTCCACGAGGAGGCGCCCATCGACCTGGACCAGAAGCCGATCAAGGCCACCCTGGTCCGGCAGGGGACGCCGCGGGACGAGAAGCTCCTGCCGCGCATCGAGCAGGCCCCGCCGCCGCCCATGGAGCAGAAGGCGCCCGAGCCGGCGCCGACCCCGGCTCCGCCGAAGACGGTGGCCCCGGCCCCGGTGGCCGCGCCCGCCCCACCGAAGACGAAGCAGGCCGGGGAGAAGAAGGCCGATTCGCGGCAGCAGCTGTTCGGCGCGTTCGACAAGATGAGCAAGTCGAAGCCCGACACCACCGGCGCGGCCGACGGCGACCCCAGCGGCGACTCGGCGGTGGCCGAGGGCGAGGCCTACTACGCGCAGCTCCGGGCGCAGATCACCCGGTTCTACGACGTCTCCGACACCATTCCGGATTCCGAGCGAATCCGGCTCACCGCGCAGGTGGCGGTGGTCATCTCCCCCGCCGGGCAGCTGGAGCGCGCCCGGCTCGCGAAGTCGAGCGGGAACGACCTGTTCGACTCCGCGGTGATGACCGCGGTGAAGCGCGCCGCGCCCTTCGCTCCGCCGCCGACCCACCTCCGGGACCCGCTGTCCAAGTACGGGGTGGTCTTACAATTCCGTCCCTGAACCCAGTCAGAGGAGTGACCTCTGTCGTGATGCGCACCCTGTTCCTGAGCCTCCTGCTCTGTCCCCTGGCCACGCTGGCCCAGGCGCCGGTGATCGAGATCTCCGGGGCGAACTTCCGGCCGCTCCCCATCGCGGTGCCGCTGCCCCAGGCCCTGAACGACGGCGCGCGTCCGGTCGCCTCCGAGTTCGACGACGCCTTCTTCTTCGACTGCAGCGCCGCCGGCATCTTCCAGGTGCTCGACAGGAAGAGCTACCTCGCCGACTCGCGCGAGGGATTCACCGCCTCCACCATCACCTTCTCCCGCTGGGCGGACGTGGGCGCCGAGGCCCTGGTGAAGGTGCAGCTCTCGGTCGATGGGCGGGACCTCCGCGGGGAGATGCGGCTGTTCACCGTCTCCAGCGGCAAGGAGGAGCTGCGGCTGGTGCACGTGGTGCCGCTGGACCAGCCGCGGAAGCTGGCCCACTTCTTCGCCGATGCGCTCTACAAGCAGTTCACCCGGGAGCCCGGCCCCTTCCAGTCGCACCTGGCCTACGTGCGCCGCGTCGGAAAGGGGAAGGACGTGTACCTCGGCGACTGGGACGGCAAGCGCGCGATCCCCATCGCCCAAGGGAGCATCAACCTCCTGCCCGTGGTCGCGCCGCAGGGTGATGCGGTGGCCTTCACCAGCTACAGATCGGGGAAGCCTGCGCTCTACGTCCAGCGGGCTGGGAGCGCGGCAGTCCCCCTGGTGACCAACGGGGCGATGGTCACCGGAGCGTCGTTCTCGCCCGACGGGCGTCGCATCGCCTACAGCATGGCCCAGGGCGAGGGCGCGCAGCTCTTCGTGGCCGACGCGAGCGGCGGCAACCCCCAGCCGCTGACCGACACCCCGTACTTCATCAACTCCAGCCCCACCTGGAGCCCCGACGGCAAGCGCATCGCCTTCGTCAGCAACCGGGCGGGGACCCCGCAGCTCTACGTGCTGACCGCGGGCAATCCGAAGGACGTGCGCCGGCTCACGTTCCAGGGCAACTACAACCAGACGCCGGACTGGTCACCGCGCGGCGACCTCATCGCCTTCACCGCCCGCGACGAGCGGAACGCCTTCGACCTCTTCACGGTCAACGTGGAGAGCGGCAAGGTGACCCGCCTCACGCAGGATCAGGGCAACAACCAGGAGCCCTCCTTCTCCCCCAACGGGCGGCTGATCGTCTTCAGCAGCAACCGGACCTCCGGCAACATGCTCTGGGTGATGACCGCCGAGGGCCAGAACCAGAAGATGCTGCCCCTGGAGAAGGGCGACTACAGCACGCCCGACTGGGGGCCCTGACCCGCGGGAGCACAGTCGGCCCTCGTTTCGGCGAGGGAGGGCCGCCGGGCACCCCGGTCTGATATCTGGAGCGCCCGGCATGTCCGACTTTCAGGTCAGCGTCCGTTCCGCGCGACCGGGTGACGTCCCGGCGCTGGTCCAGCTCTTCGAGCAGCTCGGCTACACCACCGACGAGCAAACCCTCCGCGCCCAGCTGGAGCACTTCGGCCACGGCGGCGCCCACGCGCTGGTGGCCGTGCTGCCGACCCACGCGCTGGCCGGGCTGGCCACGTTGGCCATCCACCCCCGGCTCTACTCCCGGGCTCCGTCCGCGCAGCTGACCGCGCTGGTGACCGACCGGACCGCGCGCCGCCACGGCGTCGGACGGGCGCTGACTCGGGCCGCCGCGGACCTCGCCCGCGAGGCGGGCTGCGAGAAGCTCTACGTGCGCACCAACCGGCGCCGGCAGGAATCGCCGCCCTTCTACCGGAGCCTGGGGTTCGAGGAGACGCACCTCACCTTCGATCTCCACTTTCGGACCGGCGGCAACCGGTGAGGCGTCCCGAGCCCTCGCCGCTCGCCGCGCACTGGACGCTCGACCCCGAGGTCACTTTTCTCAACCACGGGGCCTTCGGCGCCTGCCCCCGCGAGGTGCTCGCGCTGCAGTCCGAGCTCCGGGCCCGGATGGAGCGAGACCCGATCGACTTCCTCGTGCGCGCGCTCGAGCCGCTGCTCGACGAGGCGCGGACCCGGCTCGCCGCCTTTCTCGGCGCCGACCCGGAGGACCTGGCCTTCGTGGACAACGCCACCGCCGGGGTGAACACGGTGCTTCGCTCGCTCCGGTTCGAGGCAGAGGACGAGCTCCTCACCACCGACCACGCCTACAACGCCTGCGCCAACGTGCTGCGGGCGGTGGCCGAGCACGCCGGTGCGAGGGTGGTCGTCGCCCAGGTCCCGTTCCCGGTGGCCTCTGCCGACGAGGTCTCCTCGGCGGTGCTCGGGGCGGTGAGCGCCCGCACCCGCCTCGTGCTCCTCGACCACGTGACGAGCGCCACCGGCGTGGTGTTCCCGGTGGAGACGCTGGTCCCGGTGCTCCAGGCGCGGGGCATCGACGTGCTGGTGGACGGCGCGCACGCCCCGGGCATGGTGCCGCTCGACCTCCGGACCCTCGGCGCGGCCTACTACACGGGCAACTGCCACAAGTGGCTCTGCGCGCCGAAGGGCGCCGCCTTCCTCCACGTGCGCCGGGACCGCCAGGCTGGCCTCCGCCCGCTGGTCATCAGCCACGGAGCAAATTCGCTCCGGACCGACCGCTCGCGCTTCCGGCTCGAATTCGACTGGACCGGGACCCGGGACCCCACGGCGCTCCTCTGCGTGGGTCAGGCCATCGACGTGGTGGGCGGCCTGCTCCCGGGAGGGTGGAACGAGGTGCGCGCGCGCAACGGCGCCCTGGCGCG
Organism: Myxococcaceae bacterium; assembly: GCA_036489275.1. GTDB lineage: Bacteria > Myxococcota > Myxococcia > Myxococcales > Myxococcaceae > RPRB01. The sequence goes on from DASXGF010000190.1 coordinate 4,478, forward strand.
GCAGGCGAGGACGCTGGTCTCCGAGGCGCTCGGTGTCGCTCCGCCTTGCCCCGAGTCGATGCTCGGGTCGCTGGCCACCATCGAGCTCCCCGACCATCCCCGCTGGCCACTGCCCGGGCCCCGGGATCTCGATCCGCTTCAGGACGCGCTCTTCGCCCGCCACCGCATCGAGGTGCCGATCTACGGCTGGCCCGTGGCGCACCGGCGGTGGCTCCGGGTGTCACCGCATCTCCACAACGCCGAGGCGCAGTACGTCTTCCTGGCCGAGGCGCTCCGGGAGGCGATGGCCCTCATGGCGGAAACCGGGCGGGATTGATCGGCCCTTGCTTGCCCTCGCGGCCGATCTCGGCGTCGCTCGTCGGTCACGGGGCGCGCACCCCG
>DASXGF010000220.1:0-4930 GCA_036489275.1 Myxococcaceae bacterium
AGCCGCTCCAGCGATTCGGCGGCGGACACGAAGAACAGCGTCCGGATCCCCTCCAGCCCGCGGGCGAGCGCCGCCCGGTCGGAGTAGGTGGCCACCTGGACCTCGGCCCCGGGAAGCGAGGGCGCGCGGCTCGCGTCCCGGACGATGAGCCGCTGGGGCACCCCGGCCTCCGAGAGGCGGCGGGCGACCCGGCCCCCGAGTCTTCCGGTCGATCCAGTGATGGCGATGGAGGGCGTCGGCATGGGGCGGCGTTCTCCTCCGAGAAGCTAGCGCTCCTTCGGCGGACTGGCATCTCGTGCGTGCGCTCGTCTCGTCGATCAGAAGGCTTCGCCGACGGCGAAGTAGAAGCTCACTCCCTGCTTGCTGAAGGCGACGTCGGCCCGGGCGTTGACGTGGTTCTGCTTCGCCACCGTGATGCGGACCCCGACGCCTCCGGCCGGCAGCAGGTCCTTGAAGTTGAGGCTGCCCACGTCGGGCTGGACCTGGCCGACTCCGAAGAACGCGGCCGCTCCCAGCCAGGCGAGGACCTGGAGCCGGTACTCCGCCTGCGCGGCCAGCAGGACGTGGTCCTGGTACTCGCCGGCCTTGAAGCCTCGGATGTCCGCCCCCTGGCCCAGGCGCGGCAGCGCGTAGAACGGCGCATTGGTGGAGGCGAGGCTCACGACCTCCCGGAAGGCGAGCACCTGCCGCGGCGTGAGCCCGACGTACTGATTCCACGCAAGCTTCCCAGCGACGTAGTCGAAGGAATCTCCGAGAGACTTGAGGTGGACGTCGAGCGTCAGCTCCATGAGCTGACCGTGCTGGGGAAAGAACTGGCTGTCGCGGGTGTCCCACTGGAACTTGAGACCGGGCGCCGAGAACCACGATGCGAGCTCGTTGCTCGGCGGGACCAGCTCGGGGGGGATCTGCGCCTGCGAGAGGTCCGCCGTGACCCGCATCCTCATCAGCGTCCAGCGAGGGCCGAGGTAGAAGCCCTGCGCGATCCGGAAGAGGCTCTCCAGCCGCCCGCCGATCATCCCCTGCGAGAGCGGGATGAACTGACCGCGGTCCGCGGCCTCGTTGCCGATGCCGTAGAAGTCCCAGTTGATGTGGCCGACCATGAGGAAGGCCGTCACCCGGTAGTGGTCCTCGGCCAGGTTCAGCTTCGACATGGCCCCGAACACCCAGCTCCCGTTGGTGCTGAACATCCCGAAGCCGCCGACCGTGGAGGGGGGCGACTTCGCGTCGGCCGGGAAGATGTACGCGCCCATCCCGGTGAGCATGAACCCGAGCGTCGGGTTGTAGCCGGGGATGGGAACCAGCATCCACTCGGCGGGCTTCGGCGCCTTCACTGGCTGCGCGTCGGGCGTCTCCACCTCGACCGAGGTGAGGCTCGAGGCGCTCGTGCCGGGGGGGTCGATCGCAATCAGCCCGTCGCTCGATTGGTCGACGTAGTCCGAGACCGGATTGTCCGGGAAGCCGGTCCCCGTCGCGGTCCCGGCATCGGCGCCGAGGTCCAGGGCCTGGGCGAAGGCGGGTCCCGATCCGCAGGCGAGGGCCGCCGCGAAGAGGATGCAGCACGACCTGGTCGACCCGCGTCCGCCCCGGGACATGCCCCTTCCCTGGAGGAGGCGAATAGCACCCCGACGTCGACCCGAGCGTGCGGGAGGGGCTACGCCCTAGGTCTCACGGGAGCGCGAGCGGAACGGGGTTGCATCGCACGCCAGAAACGGGGAAGGGGGCCTCGGGTTGGGTGCGATCGCACGGGCGACTCCGGAACGACCGATCCCGGATCCGGACGGCGCGCCCTGCCGTCTCCAGCGTTCGCCCGCGTCGGCGCGTGGCACGGTTCTGGCTCGACCACCGGGAGATGTACGGCCTTGCCAGAGATCTCCGGTCGGCATTCCGCCAGCTGCGGGTGGCCCCGGGCCTGAGCGCGGCGGTGGTCCTCGCGCTCGCCCTGGGCATCGGCGCCAACGCCGCGCTGTTCGCGATCGTCGAGGCGCTCGAGCTGCGCCCCTTGCCGCTCGGCGACCCCGAGCGCGTCGTCGCCATCGGCCTCCGGCCTCGAGCCCGGGCCGACCAGCTGCCCGGTCCGCTCAGCGTCCCCGACACGCAGGAGATCGCCCGGGGAGCGCCCCACCTCGCCTCGCTATCGAACTGGCGACGCGAGACGTTCGCCTGGGAGCGCCACGGCGAGGCCCGGAAGGTCAACGTCCTCCTTGCCAGCGCGGGCCTCTTCCGCACGCTCGGCCTGCCGCTGCAGATGGGCCGCGAGCTCGAGCCGGCCGAAGTGGGCCCGTCCCCGGCCTACGTGGCGGTCGTCACCGACCGGTTCTGGCGCACGGAGCTCGGCGGCACGCCATCGGTGCTCGGCACCACCCTCGAGCTCAATGGTGACCCGTACCAGATCGTCGGCGTCGCCGCCCCCGGCGCCGATTTCCCGCTCTCCGAGACTCCGGCCGACGTCGTGCTCCCGCTCGGCGTGACGCCGTTCACGAAGCTCAACATGGAGCACCAGGGCGCGGACATCGTGCGCGCGGTGGGGCGTCTCGCCCCGGGGGCCACGCTGGCCGAGGCACGCGCCGAGGTCCGCGCCGCCTTCGACCGCGTGGTGGAGGCGCACCCCAGCTCCGCCCCCGAAACCGCCGACGTGGTTCCCTTCCGCCGCTCGGTGCTCGGCGGGAGCGAGGAGCTTCCGCTGCTCCTGCTGGCGGCCACCGGCTTCGTCCTCCTCATCGCCTGCGTGAACGTGGCCAATCTCATGCTGGCCCGCGCCGTCCGCCGGCGCCGGGAGCTCGCCGTCCGTGCCGCGCTCGGCGCATCGCTGGGAGACCTCCGCCGGCAGCTCCTGGTCGAGTCCGGCGTGCTGGCGCTGCTCGCCGCCGTCGGAGCGGTGCTGCTCTCCGGCCTCCTGCTCTCCGGCTCGGTTCCCCTCGGTCCCCGCGCCGGCTCGGTCGTGGCGAGCTACCGCCTCGATGCCGGGATGGTGGGCTTCGCCGCGCTTCTGGCAGCGGTGTGCGGGCTCGCCTGCGGCGCCGTGGCCGGTGCCTTCGCGCTGCCCCGCCAGCTCCGGTCCTCGCTCCAGGCCAGCGCCTCCGGGGTCACCGCGGGAGCGCACGAGCGCGTCCGTTCCACCCTGGTGGTCCTCGAGGTGGCGCTCTCCGTCGTCCTGCTGGTCGGGGCGGGGCTCCTCGGCCGGACGCTGTTCCGGCTCGCCTCGGTCGATCCCGGAATCCGGATCCCCGGGCTCGTCGCCCAGGAGCTCGCGGTGCCCGACACCACGTCGGACCCGGACCTCCGTCGGCTGCTGGATTCGGAGCTGCAGCGCGTCTCCACGCTGCCCGGCGTGGAGGCGGTGGGGGCGATCTGGCCGTCGCCGTACGGCGGCAGGGGGATGACCACCGGCGCGCGCACCTCGGACCTGGGTGAGCTCTGGCCCGAGACCGTCGACTTCCGCCTGGTGGCCCCCGGCACCTTCGGCGTCCTCGGGACCCCGCTCCTCGCGGGGCGGGACTTCGTTCCCGAGGACGGGCCGGACCGACCCCCGGTGCTGGTCGTCAACCAGAGCCTCGCCCGGCGCCTCTGGCCAGGCCAGGACCCCATCGGGCAGCACCTCGCGGTCGGGGTGCAGGACCACGACATGCGCACGGTGGTGGGGGTGGTGGGCGACATCCGGCAGTCGCTCGATGCCCCGCCCCGGCCCGAGGTCTATCTCCCGATGGGGCAGGTCATCGACTCGAAGCACGACCTGGTGGTGCGCGCGCGGGCGGTGGATCCGCCCCTCCTCGCCGCGCTCAGCACGTCGCTCCAGGGCATCCACCCCCAGCTCCTGGCCTCGACCCCGGTGCCGTTCAGCGTCCGGGTCCAGCAGGCGTTGCTGGAGCGCCGGCTCGCGGCGACGGCATCGCTCGGGTTCGCCGCGGTCGCGCTCTTCCTCGCCGCGCTCGGAATCGGCGGGGTGCTCTCGCAGCTCGTGACCCAGCGCACGCGCGAGCTGGGCATCCGGATGGCGCTGGGCGCCCGGGCGGCGGACGTCGCGCGGCTGGTCCTCGGACGGGGCCTGCTGCTCGCGGCCACCGGCCTCGTGCTCGGCGCGGGCGTCGCGCTGGGTCTCGGGCCCGCGCTCCGACGGTTCCTCTACGGCGTGGGCACGCTCGACGCCTGGAGCTACGCCGGCGCGGTCGCACTGCTGCTGGCGGTGGCGGTGGTAGCGAGCTGGCTTCCCGCACGGCGGGCGAGCCGGGTGGATCCGGCCGAGGTGATGCGCGCCGAATAACGCCGAGTGGTTTCGGCGTTGGGCGCCGGAGGCTCACCTTGCCTGAAGGGCCGCCTCGACCGCGGCCTCGGGCCGCACCACGCCCCAGCCCTGCCGCTCGAGCTCGATGCCGGGCACCCGAGCGGCGGTCCGCATCAGGATCCGCTTCACCTCGCCCGGCCCGAGGGCGGGGTTGGCCTCGAGCATCTGGGCGACGATGGAGCTCACGATCGGCGCGGCGAAGCTCGTCCCGTCCACCTTCTTGTAGTGCTCGTCGATGACCAGCCCGTCGCGGAGCCCGGCGGCGACCACCTGGCGGACGAGGTACGGCTGCTTTCCCACGAGCGCGTCCAGCGGTCCGAACACGCCATGGTTCTCGGCGAGGATCTGCGTCAGATCCGAATCCGGCGCGGCGTCGAGCTTGGTCAGCAGCTCCGCCTCGCGCGCGGTGGGCGTGCCGGGGAGGATCGGCGCGGGCAGGAAGTCGGCCAGCGTGATGACTTCCGGCTTCTGGATCCCGTCCACCGTCGGCCCGAAGGAAGACCGGTAGGGCAGGAGCCTCCCCAGCGCCGGATCCCCGAAGTCGTTGAGGCCACCCACCGAGATGACCGCCGGGGCGCTCGCCGGCGGGAGCACGTAGCCCGGGCGCTCGCCGTGGTTGCCCACCGCGCACACCACGACGATGCCCTCGCG
>DASXGF010000272.1:0-1974 GCA_036489275.1 Myxococcaceae bacterium
ATCGCCAGCCAGAGCAGGAACGGCGCGAGCCATCCGCGTGCCGGCTCGGCCCAGAGGACCCTCGCCGGACCGATCAGCAGCACCAGCGTCAGGGCGAACGCCCACAGCGCGGGCTCGGCGGCGCGGCTCTTGTCCGGCGGCGGTGCCATGCGGGCGTCCTCGGCGACACACCCTAGACCGCGGAGGGCACGCAAGTCCCGGGGGGAGCGGCGCTCAGCGCATTGCGCTATGGAGGAGTGCCACGGCGAACATGACCGCGCTTCTGTCCATCTGGGCCTGGGTGGAGATTGCCCTCGTCGTCCTCGGCGGGTTCGTCGTGCAGACGGTGCTCTTCGTCGTCTGCCTCCCCTTCGATCGGCGCCGGGCGGTCGCCGGCCGCGCGTTCCGGCTGGCCGGGGTCGTCGCGGCGAAGCTCAATCCCTTCTGGCGCTTCGGCGTGGTGGGGGCGGTCCCGGTGCCGCCGCGGCGGCCGACGGTGGTGGTGAGCAACCACGAGTCCAACGCCGATCCCTTCCTCATCTCCTTCCTGCCGTGGGAGATGAAGTGGCTCGGGAAGGCCTCGCTGTTCCGCATCCCGGTGGCCGGCTGGATGATGTGGATGGCGGGGGACGTCCCGGTGAAGCGGGGGGACAGCGACTCGGCGAAGGAGGCGATGGGCACCTGCGCCCGGTGGCTCGCCCGGGGCGTCCCGGTGATGCTCTTCCCCGAGGGCACACGGAGCAAGGACGGCCAGCTCCTGCCCTTCAAGGACGGAGCGTTCCGGCTGGCGATCGAGACCGGAGCGGATCTCCTGCCGCTCGCGGTGGCAGGAACCGGCACGGCGCTCCCCAAGCACAGCTGGAAGTTCGGCCGGGCGGAGGGGCGGGTGACGGTGGGGACGCCGCTGTCCACCGCCGGGCTGACCCCGGCCGACCTCGAGTCGCTCAAGGCGAGGGTGCGGACAGAGATCGAGGCGCTGCGGGCCCGCCTCGCCGCGGCCGCTACACCGGCGGCGGTGGGGAGCGGTGCCGCGAGCTCCGCCGGAACTCGGACGGGGTGAGGCCGAACGCCCGGCGGAAGCGGGCCGAGAAGTGGCTGTGGCTGGAGAACCCGAGCTCGAGCGCGAGCGCCGTGAGGTCGTCGGCGTGGGGAAGCTCGTCCAGGGCGCGGGAGAGCCGCAGCCCGTTCAGGTAGGCGTGCAGCGGCAGCCCCTCCACCAGGCGAAACAACTCGGTGAGGTACCCCGGGGAGGCTCCGACCGCGCAGGCCACGTCGGCGAGGCTGATGCTGCGGCCGAGCTCCGCGGCGAGGTACGTCTTCGCCCGCTCCACCAGCCACCGGCTGGAGCGCGCCACCGACCGCGGCAGCCCATCCGGCTCGAGCGCCGAGCGGAGGAGGCGGACGACCTGCTCCTCGGCGGCAAGCCGCTCCAGCGGCCCCTCGGACCAGGAGAGGAACCGGGCGCGGAAGAGCTGCAGCGCGGGGTCCAGCCGGCGGCTCCGCTTCCGGAACAGCGGGTGCTGGCGCGGGCGCGGACCGGCGGGCCGGGTGAGCTCGTCGAGCAGCGCCTCGGAGGGAGTGACGATGAGCTCGGCGAAGCCGCCGGGCAGCGGGTGCCGGATCCGGTAGGCCTCGCCGCCGGTGACGAAGAGCGCCTGCGTCGCATCGCCCACCACCGTGTCCTGGCCCACCTCCCAGAAGAAGATCCCCCGGTAGGGCAGGGCGAGCTGGAACTCGGGGGAGAACGACTCGGCGCTCACCGCGGCACCGTGGGCCTCGGCGCTGACGTCCTCGACGAGGAGCAGCGGCGTCTCGAGGAGACGCACCCGGCGCGAGTCCTCGACCTCGGGGGTGACGAGACGGAGCGTGGTCATGACCCGGGCGAGCCTAGGCCGGTTCCCTCGCGCGGGGGACCGCACCTGAATTCCGTGACAGTGCCCCTTCAAGAAGCTGACAGGAGGCGTCCAAGAAGCTGACAGCGCGCGGCGCCGCCGG
>DASXGF010000336.1:0-11348 GCA_036489275.1 Myxococcaceae bacterium
CCGCGCCCAGCAGCACCGCCGCGAGGCCGACGGCCAGGCCGTCCACGCCGACCAGCCACCCCGCCCGGGACGCGCGCACCTCGGTGGTCTCCAGGGGTCCGAGGAGGACAGAGGGAGCGTCGAGCACCGCCGGGTCTCCGCCCTGCGCGCGAACCAGCGCCCGGAACCGCTCCAGGCCCGAGCCGTCGGCGATGGCGGCGGCCAGCCGGCGCTCGGCCTCGGCGACGCTCCCCGCCTGCCGGCCCAGCACCAGCATCTCCGCCCCGAGGCGCAGGGTCAGCGTGCGGACGTCGGGTGGCCCCCCGCCGCGCAGCACGTCCACCGCCTCCAGCAGCTCGCTGGCGTTGCCCACCGCCGCCCCGAGCGGTGCGTCCATCGCGGTCAGCCAGGCCACCGCCGGACAGCCCAGGTCCGCCCCGAGGTCCACCAGCGTCCGCCCCAGCCGCCGGGCGTCGTCGCGGCTCCGCATGAAGGCGCCCGAGCCGACCTTCACGTCGAGCACCAGCCCGTCGAGATCCTCGGCGAGCTTCTTGCTCAGGATGCTGGCGGCGATGAGCGGGACGGAGTCCACCGTCGCGGTCACGTCGCGCAGCGCGTACAGGCGGCGGTCCACCGGGGCGATCTCCTCGGTCTGCCCGACGATGCACAGCCCGAGCTCGTCCAGGACCCGCTCCGCCTCGGCCAGGGACAGCGCGGTGCGGAAGCCGGGGATCGCCGCGAGCTTGTCCAGCGTCCCGCCGGTATGTCCGAGCCCGCGGCCGGCCACCATGGGGACCGCCACTCCGCACGCCGCCACCAGCGGCGCGAGACAGAGAGAGACCTTGTCCCCGACGCCACCTGTCGAGTGCTTGTCGACCCTCGGCGTCGACGCAGAGCGGCGCCGGAGGGTCGCCCCGGAACGGACCATCGTCTCGGTCCAGGTGCGCAGCTCGGCCGGGTCGAGCCCCCGGAAGAAGACCGCCATGCACAGCGCGGCCATCTGGTAGTCCGGGATCTCACCCCGTCCGTACGCGGCCAGGAAGCCGCGGAGCGCCTCGGGCGGCAGGGCGCCGCCGTCGCGTTTCACCCGGATGAGCTCGTACGGCGTCATCCGGCCATTCTGCTCCGGGAGCGGCTAGAACTTGTAGGCCACGCCGAACAGCGCGTTGAACGCGAAGTTCGTGCCGCTGAAGGTGCCGAAGCCGATGTCGGGGCCCAGGCGCAGCTTGAAGGTCAGCGCGATGTTCGGCTCGAGCAGGTACTCGACGCCGCCCCCGAAGAGCAGCGGAAGGTGGAAGTTCGTCGCGGCGTTGAACAGCACGTACATGTTCAGGTCGAACGACGCGTTGATGATCACCTTCGGGTCGATCGGAATTCCTACCTGCACCCCGACCGGGAAGGTGATGCCAGTCACCGTCCCGCCGCTGGAGATGAGCAGGAAGCCGGGGTCGAACGTGCCGGCCAGCTTGATCTTCCCGCTGTCCATGAGGAGCTTCCGCAGGGTCAGCTGGACCTTCCATTCGAAGGCCGTGCCCTGGGTGTTGCCCTCGGGCGAGTAGTTCAGCCACATCCGTCCGCCGATGTCGAAGGTCGGGTCCAGCCCGTGGATGAAGTCGCCCACGAAGCCCGGGAAACCGACCTGGCCGCGCAGCACGTTCGCGCCGCTGCCCACGGTCTCGGCGGAGTCGACCGTCCAGTGGCTGGTCGAGGTCTGGGCACTGGCCAGCCCGCCCAGGCTCAGCGCGAACACTGCGGTCCAGCCGACTGCATTGAGTTTCGCAGCTCTCACATGTCCTCCCTGAAGGTCACACGGTCACCAACCGCCCCGGGCCTCGTCGGGCCCGCGTCGCGCCGGCCAGGAGTACCCCCTGCCGGCGTCACCCCCGTCGGTTTGTGGCGAGGACCGTAGGCCGTGCGGGGTTGCGCGTACAGAAAAGAAACGAGGGCCCTGCCGCCGCCTGCAGGCAACTGGGTTACCCCCTCGGAGGGATGCTCACCGGGGCACAACCCGGGTCAGAACTTGTAGGCAGCTCCGATCAATACGTAGAGGGTGAACTGGGTACCCCCGCCGTTGGTGATGAAGGTCGGCCCCAGCTTGACCTTCCCGGTCAACGCCAGGTTGGGGTTGAGGAGGTACTCGATGCCGCCGCCGAAGAGGAGCGGGACGTAGAAGGCGTTGAAGTCGCCGAAGGTGAAGAACAGCGGGATGTCGAAGGACGCATTCAGCGTCATCACCTGGCTCAACGGGATGCCGAGCTCCAGCCCGAAGGGGATCTTCAGGCCGAACTCTCCGGGCGACGCCGCCACGATGATCCCGGGATCGAACTTCCCCGCGAGCTTCATGTGCTCGCCGAGCGTCAGCAGCTCCTTGCGGATGCCGACCTGCGCGGTGAACTCGAAGCGGGTGGCCTGGGTGATTCCCTCGAAGGCGTAGTTGAGCCCGATGTGGGCGTTGACGTCGGTGGTCGGATCGAGGCCGTGGATCAGCCGGAGGTCGAGGCCCGGATACCCGACCGCTCCGGCGAACACGTTCGCTCCCGCGCCGACCGTGTTTCCCGAATCCACGGTCCAGCGGGACGAGGGACTGGGCGGCGACACCGTCGAGGGCGCGGCCGGGGTCGTCTCGCCCTGGGCCCGCGCTCCTCCGGCCAAGCAGAGAGTCAGCACTGCGCTCCAGCAGACTGCATTCCGCATCGATGGTCGCACGGCGTCGTTCCTTTCCCGGTCGATGACCTGTCGTTCAACCCTGGGGCTGACCACGCGCCGTCGCCAGCGCCAGGAAGTCGCGCTCGAGCTCGGCCAGACGCTGCTCGCCACGGCGGTGCGCATCGGGCACCTCCTCGCCGGGAGCGAGCCGCTCGGGCAGCTCGAAGTAGTACTTGATCTTGGGCTCGGTGCCGGACGGGCGGAGCGTCACCTGCGCTGCACCCTCGAGCCCGTAGGCGATGACGTTGGAGGTTGGCAAGGTGAGCGGCTCTGTCCGTCCCTGCGCGGTCCGGGTCCGGGCCTGGTAGTCCTTCACCCACTCCACCGCGCGGCTCCCCACGCGCGCCGGCGGCTCCCGGCGGAATGCCTCCATCACCCGGCCGATGGTCTCCGCGCCGCTGGCCCCGGGAAGGGTGAAGCTGCGTTGCTTCGAGACGTAGACCCCGTACTCGCGCTGGATCTCCTCGAGGTACCCCGCGAGGGTGGTGCCACGGGACCGCGCCCAGCCGGTCAGGTCGGCCACGGCCAGGGCGGCGCCGATGCCGTCCTTGTCCCGCACCAGCGTCCCCACGGTGTAACCGAGCGCCTCCTCGTAGCCGAAGACCAGCTCGGCGCCGTCCCGGGCCGCGCGTTCGAGTGAACGGTTGGCGATCCATTTGAACCCGGTGAGCGTCTCGTCGTAGAGCGCGCCCAGCCGGTTGGCGATGGCCCCGAGCTGCGTCGAGCTGACGATGCTGGTCATCACCAGCGGCCGCTCGCGCCGCGGCCCTTGCGTCAGGAGGTAGTGGCCGAGCACCACTCCGAGCTCGTTGCCGGTGAGGGTGCGCAGCTGTCCGGACGCATCCCGGGTGAGCACCGCCAGCCGATCCGCATCGGGATCATTGGCCAGCACCAGATCGGCGCGGGTTCGTTCCCCCAGGCCACGGGCGAGGTCCATCGCCCCGGGCTCCTCGGGGTTGGGGAAGCGCACCGTGGGGAAGGCCGGATCGGGCTGGAGCTGCTCGGGCACCGGATGGACGCGGGAGAACCCGGCCCGCCGCAGCGCCTCGAGCGCAAGCGGACCCCCCACCCCGTGCATCGGGGTGTAAACGATGGTCACATCGGTGCCCTCGCCCGGGTGCAGGCGCGAGGCCAGCACCCCCTCGAGGTAGGCCTGGTCCAGCTCCGGGCCGATCTCCCTGACCAGCCCATGCGCCCGCGCGTCGGCCAGGTCGGCCAGCGGGATGTCCCGCGCCGGGGCCACGCGGGCGATCTCGCTGGCGATGCCCACGTCGTGCGGAGGGATGATCTGCGCGCCGTTCCCCCAGTAGACCTTGTAGCCGTTGTACTGGGGCGGATTGTGGCTGGCAGTCACCATCACCCCGCCCGAGGCCCCGAGCCGCTCCACGAGGAACGCGCACAGGGGCGTGGGGGTGAAGCCGCCGCGCACCAGGGCGGGGATGCCCGCGGCGGCAAGCACCGCGGCGGTGTCCTCGGCGAACTCCTTGCTCATCCGCCGCCCGTCGCGCGCCACGACGACCCCACGGCGGGTGGCGTCGGGCACGGTGGCGAGGAGATAGGCGGCGAGCCCGGCGGTGGCCCGGCGAACCACCGCGCGGTTCATGCGATTCGGCCCCGCCCCCACCACCCCGCGCAGGCCGGCCGTCCCGAACTCCAGCGTCCCGGCGAAGCGGTCCTCGAGCTCGGAGAAGTCCTCCGCCGCCAGCAGCCGTTGCAGCTCGGCCCGGGTGGTCTCGTCGGGGTCGGCCGCGCTCCAGGCGTCGACCTTGCGGATGAGCTCGGTCCGGTCGCTCATCTGAAGTCCGTCAACCCACGGCGGGTGGGACCACGCTGCGGCCCGTCGCGCTTGCCCTGGCAAGCGATGCAGAGCTCGGCATACGGCATCGCCTTCAGGCGTCCCCACGGGATGTCCTCGCCGCACTCCTCGCAGGTGCCGGCATCCTCCGGGGTGCGGTCCAGTTTCTCCAGGGCGCGCTGCGCACGGCCGAGCGCATCACCGGACGCGCGATTCCTGTCCGAGGCGATCGCCTGGAGCATCTCGTTGAGCGGCTGCTCGTCCTCGTCACCGCCCACCTTCGACTCGTCGGTGCGGTTCGGGGCGATGCGCTGGGTCCCCCTCGAGGACACCTCGCTCACCAGCGCCTGCAGAGCACGCCGAAGTGTCCTCTTCTGAGCGGCCGTCAACCCCATGGGACTCCCGGGGTCGGGCTTCTAGCGCGCTCCGGGCCGAGGTCCAGCGCGGAAGTGCGCTCACGCCGGCGTTCGTCCGGTGCGGCCGCGAATGAATCCGATGACGAACAGCACGACCGCCAGCACCAGGAGCAGATGAATGGCGCCGACAGTCACCTTGAGCGCGAGGCTCGCGAGCCAGATCACCAGCAACAGGCCACCGAGCGCGTAGAGCATGGAACACCCCGTTTCCAGCCAGTTCCCGCGCAAGCTGTGCCCGGTGGAGCACCCCCGCAAGCACCCCGCCCGTCGGGGAGGCCCCGCTGCTCGGCCCCGGCAACTGGGCGACCAGGCTCGGCGCGCGGCAGCGCTCAGCCCTCGACGAGCGCCAGCGACGCGGAGGCGCCGAGTCGGCTCGCCCCCGCGGCGACGAGCGCCCGCGCCTGGGCAGCGGTCCGGATGCCGCCCGAGGCCTTCACCCCGAGCGCACCGCCCACGACGGCTCTGAGCAGCGCCACGTGCTCGGGCCGAGCGCCCGGGCCGTTGAATCCGGTCGAGGTCTTCACCGCGTCGCACCCGGCAACGAGCGCCAGCCCCGCGCCGAGCACCACCGACCGCGGCGGGAGCAGCCCCGTCTCGAGGATGACCCGGACCGGCACCGGCGCGAGCGCGGCGACCAGCGCCCGGAGCTCGGGGAGCACCGCCTCCACCTCGAGCTGCCTGAGCCGGCCGAGGGGGGCCACCACGTCCACCGCGCGGGCGCCCTCGTCGGCGGCCCGCCTGGCCTCGAGGAGCTTGATCTCGGTGAGGTGCGCGCCGTGCGGGAACCCCACCACCGCGACCGGCTCGACGTCCGCCCCCTCCAGCGCCCGGACCAGCGCCGCGACGTGCACCGGGTGCACGCAGGCCCCGGCGAGCCGGTGCGCCCGGGCCTCCGCACCCAGCGCCTCGACCTCCTCCTCGGTGGCGTCGGGCCGGAGCAGCGTGTGGTCGAGGTAGGGAGCGAGTGCTCCCGGCGCGGCGAGCGCGGCAGCGGCCTCCGGACCCCATGGCCGCTGCGGCGCAGGTCCCCCGGGCCGGACCAGGCCGACGCCGCGGGCAGCGGGGGGCGGACCGGTGCCAGACCAGGCCAGCACGGCCTCGAGCCACGCGTTCACCACCGGCGACGCCATCAGAGCGCGGCGGTCAGGACGAGCGGGATCTCCACGTCGACGTCCTCTCCCTCGAAGGACGGGAACACCAGGCGCCTGGCGCGCGACTTGAGGCAGCTGCCCAGGTCGGAGACGTCGATCTCCTTCCGGTCGAGCCGCGCTTGCTTCACCGTGCCCGAGGCGCCCACCGTCGCAACGAGATTGACCTTGCCTCCCCGGAAGTTGGGGGTGCGCTTCAGCTGCTGCTCGATGCAGGACTGGAACGCCGCACCGCTCTGCGCCACCACCTTGGCCAGCGCCTGCTGGTTGGGGCCACCGCCCGCCGCGGGGGGAGGGGTGGCATGGGCCAGGGTGGGCACGATCGTCGGGCCGACGTCGGCCTTCCGGGTGTCGCCGTAGAGCTTCTTCAGCTCCGGAGAAGGCGGAGGCTCTGGCTTCGGCGCGGGGGCGGCCACCGGGCCCGGAGTGGGCTTCGGAGGGGGTGCCCGGACCTCCCGCGGCGGCGAGGGAGGGGCCGAGGCCGGGGTCTTCCCGAGGAGCAAGTCCTTGAGGCCGCGCACCCCCTTGGCGGAGAAGACCGGCTGCTTGACCGAGGCTCCGGTCGCCGGGTCCACCTGAGGCACCTCGAGCGGCAGCACCTGCATGCTGGAGAGCGCGTACAGCCCCGCCACCGGGACCGCGAGGATGAGGAGCACCACCAGCATGACCTTCCAGACGGGGTTGCGGCGGGCCAGCCCGGAGGCCTCGAGGTCGTCGGGATCGGCCGTCCGCCGGCTCTTCCGGCTGGCCGAGGCCACCGCGGTGCTCCGGGTGGTGGTGGTCGTGGTGCGCCCGGGCGAGGTCGCGGGCTCGACCAGCGCGGGCCTCGGCGCACGGGCCCCGGAGAGCATCTGCTCCACGGCGCGGGCGTCCATGGGCCGGGAGACGGTCAGGTCCAGGTCGCTGAAGAGCTGCGAGAGGTCGGCGGTGGTGGCCGGCCTCGGGGGCCGGGTGGCGGCCAGCGTTCCGGCCAGCTCGGGGAGCGTCTCGGCCCGGCGCCACTCGGCCATTCCGTCGCACCAGACGAAGGTCTTCGGGGTCACTTCGCCAGCCCGGATCAGCTGCTCCAGGGGCTCCTGGGCCATGGGGCCCACCTGGGAGCCACGGACCATGGCGAACCAGAAGAGCTCCATCGGCTCGTGCCGGGCGGGCATCGGAACATCGATGATGGCCTGGCAGCTCGGGCAGGCCACCCGGAGTCCGGGGGAGGGTTCCCCCTCGAGCAGGAGGGGCTGTCCGCAGGTGTCACAGAAGAAGGTCAAGGAGAGGGGCCATCGTAAGGCGTTCCAGCGTTGACTTGGGAGGCACCGGACGCCTACATCGCCGCCTCGTTTCCCCCTCTGCACCGAAGGAACAGGTGAGTCGATGCCGGCGAAGGACCTCGGGAACAAGCACGTGTGCTTCAAGTGCGGGAGCAAGTTCTACGACCTGAGAAAGCCCGTAGCCGTCTGCCCCAAATGCGGGGCGGACCAGAAGGACAGCCCGGCCAACCGTCCCGCACCGGAGCCCCGCCGGGGCCGCCTGGCCGCGGTCCCACGGCCGCCGGACCCGCCGCCGGCCCCGGAACCGGAGGCCGAGGCGGAGGAGGAGTCGGAGGACCTCGAAAGCTTCGACGACGACGACGCCGCGACTCCGGACGACGAAGACTGAGCGTCATCCCCGGCGCGCGAGCCAGTCGCGCACCGCGTGCCCAGTGCCGAAGTCCCAGGGGCGCAGCTTCTCGGGGACGATGCGCTTCATCCCCGCGAGCTCCTTGCCGAGCCGCACCTCACCCCGAGCCTCGACGTGGTAGGCGAGGATGAGCTCGTTGCGCGCGGGGAAGGTGTAGAGGCCGATCGGCGCCACGACCCTTCCCTCGAGGCCGAGCTCCTCCTGGAGCTCGCGGAGGATGGCCGCCTCGGGCTCCTCTCCCCGCTCCAGGAACCCGGTCACCAGCCCGTACCAGGACTCGGGCCACCCCACCGAGCGGACCAGGAGCACGTGGCCCTCGTGCTCCACCAGCCCCGCCACCACCGGGAGCGGGTTGTCGTAGAAGACGAAACCGCAGTCCGACCCGGGGCAGGCGAGCCTCGCCCGCCCGTCCGTCGGGCGCGGGGTCAGCGGCGTGGCACATCGCGGACAGAAACGCATCGGTCTTCCAGGAGCACTCGCCCACCGGGTAGCACTCCGAACGCTTCGTTGCTACAAGGCCGCGGCGACGGTATTGGCGGCAGGAGGCAGCTCAGCTTTGCAGGAACGATTGAAGGCCCTGGCCGATCTCCAGAAGGTGGATCTGGAGATCGTGGCGCTCCGCAAGTCCGCCGAGGTCTATCCAAGGCAGATGGGGGAGCTGGAGCGGGAGCTCTCGCTGGCCAAGTCCGAGGTCGAGGCCGAGCGGAACAAGCTGCTCGACGTCGAGCGCCAGCGGCGAACCCTGGAGCAGAACATCGTCGAGGAGAAGGAGAAGGTCCGCAAGTGGGAGACGCGGCTCTCCGAGCAGCGCTCCACGCGTGAATACGCCGCGCTGGCCCGCGAGATCGACATCGCCAAGAAGGCCAACGCGACGATGGCCGAGGAGCTGGTGGAGCTGGGGAAGATCCAGGTCCAGCTCCGCGAGGTGGTGAAGGGCAAGGACCAGCAGTACGCCGCCAAGGTGGGGGACGTGGGCGGCAAGCTCAACGAGCTCCGGGCGAAGGTCGCCGGGTTCGAGGGCCAGGTGAAGGAGCTGGAGACGAAGCGCGCCGAGGTCGCCAAGGGCGTGCATCCCCCGCTGCTCTCGCGCTACGAGACGGTCCGGAAGCGCCGGATGCCGGCGCTGGTGACGCTCGTGGCCGGGACGTGCCAGGGCTGCAACATGAGCGTGCCGCCCCAGCTCTACAACACGCTCAAGACGACGCTGGAGACGGACATCTGCCCGTCCTGCCACCGCATCATCTGCGCGCCGGAGGCCATCGAGCCACCCCCGGCGAAGAAGGGATGAGCGGGACCCGCCCCTCCCTTCCCGAGCTCCTCCGGGTCATCGCGGAGGAGGAGAGCCTCGACCGCACGCTGGCCCGATTTCCCGGCCTGTCGAGGACGGATCTGGTGGGCGTGCTCCTGGGTCGCCCCGCGGCATCTCACCCCGCCCCGTCCCGACCTCCGCCGTCCGGGGCAACCCATCTGGTGCAACCGCACCGGAAGCTCCGGGTGACATCCGACGGCGCGGCCCGCGGCAACCCTGGCCTCGCGGGGGCCGGAGCGGTCCTCTTCGACGAGGGCGGACACGTGCTGGAGCGGCTGGGGAAGTTCCTCGGCCGGCAGACCAACAACGTGGCCGAGTACCAGGGGCTGTTGCTCGGGCTCCGCCGTGCCCGCGAGCTCGGCGCGGAGGAGCTGGAGGTGGTCGCCGACAGCGAGCTGATGATCCGCCAGCTCTCCGGGGCGTACCAGGTACGTGCCCCGGCGCTCCGCGAGCTGCACAGCGAGGCGCTCAGCCTCCTGAAGGCATTCCGGAAGGTGAAGCTGGTGCACGTCCCCCGCGCCCAGAACGGGGAGGCGGACGAGATGAGCAACCGCGCCATCGACGAGCGGCTGTAGGAAGGAAGGCACGATGGCCAGCCGCGACAGGTACCAGCCGGGCCCCGCACGAGGAGCGGAGGTGCGGAAATCCGGAGACACCTGGACGCTCGTCCTGGTTCGGGACCTCAAGCACGCGCCGGAGAAGGTCTGGAAGGCCCTCACCAATCCGGCAGACCTTCGCGAGTGGGCGCCGTTCGATCCGGACGGCGACCTCGGCGAGGTGGGAACGGTGAAGATGTCCACCGTCGGGACGCCCACGCCGCACGTTGCGGAGTCGAAGGTGAAGCGAGTCGAGGCTCCGAGGCTGCTCGAGTACACCTGGGGCGAGCAGGATCTCCGGTGGGAGCTCGAGCCGCTCGCTGACGGCACCCGGCTGACCCTCTGGCACAACATCGACCGCCGCTACATCTCGATGGGCGCCGCGGGCTGGCACATCTGCATCGACGTGCTGGACCATCTCCTCGGCGGAGACCCCCTCGGGCGCATCGTCGCCGGGGACGCGATGGCGTTCGGCTGGCCCCGCCTGAACAAGGAGTACGCGAAGCAGTTCGGGATCGAGGCCCAGGGCGCTCCACCGCAGGGCAAGTCCTGAGCGGCACGGTCGCCGAGCCGGGCCTCAGCGCGACTCGGTGATCCACCCCATCGTCTGGAAGATGCGAGCCCCCTCGGGAGAGGAGAGGAAGGCCGCGAGCTCGCGAGCGGCCGGCTTCTCTCGGCCGCGCCCGGGTGAGCGCCACGCCCGCGTCGCGGTAGATCCGGAGCTCGGGGGCGACGGGAACGACGTCCGCGACCCCGCGAGCCTCCCCCTTCCAGATGGTCCAGGTGAGCCAGGCGTCGAAGGAGGGGTCGCCGTTCCAGGCCTGGGTGGCGTCGGCGCGGTGGAGCCTAGGCCCGAGCCTTCCGGCGGTGGTTCACCGGGGGAGCACTGTCCGCGGGATGGCAGTGGGCTGTAGGCTCGGCCCGCAGGCCTGGAGGGGGGACCATGCCGAAGTGGGGGTGCGTGCTGGCGGTGCTTCTGAGTTGCGCCGCCTCCGCCGCCAAGCCTCAGCCACCGGCGTCGCAGGAAACCATTCTCCCGGCGCACCAGGTCGGCGTCGGGTTCGGCCTCGGCCTCGAGCTGACCCCCGACGGCTCGACCGGCCACGGCCTCCTCCGGCTCATGGTCGCCTGGTCTCCGCTCGACTGCCTCGAGATCTCATTCTTCACGCCCGGGGTGAGCGTGCTCCTGGGAAGCCGCCTGAAGGACGAGGTGGTGCTGAGCGGCGGCATCGATGGATTCGGGTACGATTCGGTCGGAGGATTCATCGTCGTTCCTGCGGCCGGCGTGGGCTACCGGCACTGGTTCTCGAGCGCGACGAGCCTCGGGGTCAGCGGGAACTGGCGGGGCGAGTACGGCAAGGTGGAGCCGGTGCTGGAGCTCTCCGGGAATGTGTTCCTCACGCAGACGGTCGGGGGCGTGGTCTCGTTCAACCTCGCCCTCGGCGCGGCCGGCTGGCCCTCCAATCCGTTCGCGCTGACCTTCGGCTCGGGCCGGCTGGGCATCCGGAACCTGCCGCTGTTCCGGGTTCATCTCTCGGACGTCTGGTCCTTCGACCTCGACGCCCGGCTCATCCTCCGGCTGAGCCCCCAGACCCTCGTCGCGTAGCAGTACCTGGTCGGCTTCACCGCGATCTGGTGACCGGGCGACGTGTGGCGGCCCACGCGGCGCTCATCTCACGAGGGGCCGGATGCATCCACTGATGGTGCCGTTGGTGCGGTGGGGCACGC
>DASXGF010000350.1:0-9546 GCA_036489275.1 Myxococcaceae bacterium
AGCTTCGTCGCAATGCCATCTACCGATTCTGCGGCATTGCGATGATCCTGTGTCTTGCTTGGGCGGGCTACGAGTACACCCAGCATGGCCCGATCTTCTGGCCGGAGACCCTCGCGCTGGTGTTGTTCGGCTGGTCCTGGCTCACGAAGGGGCGGGCAGGGTGGACCCTCCTCGCGATGGAACGGCGGGCGCGGAAGAAGCTCGGCTCAGCTCGGGGGTGACGGGATGGTCTGTTTCCACCCGTACTTGTTCAGCAGCGCGTCCCGGGCGACGCAGTACCACTTCCGCAGAGCGTCCAGCTCGTCGTGCTCCTCCGCGGAGAGGAGCAGGTTCCTCCTCAGTCGCTCTTCCGGCTGGAGCTGCATCCAGCTGTAGGGGAGCTCGGCATCCGCGCGGAGCGGGCCGACCACGCCGACGAAGCGCTCCTCGAGGTCGACCATGCGACGCCACTTCGGGTCGCGTGCGAGGCGTGCGAGCTCCTCGGCCATCTCCGGGAACCGAGGATGCCCGGCGAACCATTCGTTCAGGGCGTCTGGCATGGGCCGGAAAGTAGATCCTGGCCATGCGCGCTCTGTGCCGGAACCGTGGCAACTTGGAGGCGGCAGCTGTCACGGGCTCCCCTGGAGGCCCCGTTGGAGGGACGTCACATGGCCTGGATGCACCGATGGGGTGAAGCGGCGCGCGTCGGCGGCTGGATCGTGTTGCTCACCGCGGGTGCCGCCCTCGGAGCACCCGACCTGAGCAAGGCCACGGTGATCGACCTGTCCCATCCGTTCGACGACAAGACCCTCTACTGGCCGACGTCGCCGACGAGCTTCGAGCTCAAGAAGCTTTCCTATGGCCAGACGCCCGGCGGGTGGTTCTACGCCGCGAACACGCTCTGCACGCCGGAGCACGGCGGGACGCACCTGGATGCGCCCATCCACTTCTCGAAGGACGGGAAGACGATCGATCAGATCCCGGTCCGCCAGCTCATCGCCCCGGCCGTGGTGATCGACGTCAGCGCGAAGGCCGCGGCCGATCCCGACTACCGGCTGGCGCGGGAAGACGTGCGCAGCTGGGAGAAGCAGCACGGCACCATCCCGTCGGGCGCGATCGTCGTGCTCCGCACCGGATGGGCAAAGCGCTGGCCCGACCGGAAGCAGTACCTGGGCGACGACACGCCGGGAGATGCGTCGAAGCTCCACTTCCCCAGCTACGGGAAGGAATCGGCCGAGTACCTCGTGAACGAGCGGCACGTCGCGGCGCTCGGCCTCGACACCGCGTCGATCGACTACGGCGCCAGCAAGGACTTCATCGTCCACCGGATCGCCAGCGCGGCCGGAGTTCCCGGGCTGGAGAACCTGGCCAACCTCGATCAACTACCGCCGGTCGGCGCGTGGATCATCGCCCTGCCGATGAAGATCGCCGGTGGCTCCGGTGGACCGCTTCGCGCAGTCGCGCTCGTGGCGCCTGGCGGCTCGAAACGCTGAGCCCGCGAACTGGACGACCGGAGATCGCCGGATCCGGGCGGAACTGGATCTCACCCCGCGGCCAGGGAGAGCGCACGCTTGGCCCTCGGCAAGGGGGTGGCCCATGTCCCGGTCGTTCGCTACAGCACGAGCTCCGTCCAGAGCATCTGCTCGACGGTGAGCGGATCCGCGTTCACTCCCGGGTGAAGCACTGGCCCGAGCCGTCCGTCCCAACGCGCTCACGGGACGCGGGGGAGTGGCAGGAGTGGCGCACTTGCAAGTCGAGCAGCCGCGTCGGGTGAAGGGGACACTCTCTGCCGCGGCGCGTGTTCGAGCGCTCGGCGGAAGGAGTCTTCTTGCGTGCTCTCCGGTGTCTCTCGCTCCTCGCTCTCGCGACCGCGTGCTCGCGTCGCGCGGGCGGCAGCGACGGAGGGACGAGCGACTCCGGGACCAGCCAGCTGTCCCGCATCAAGCACGTCGTCGTCATCATGCAGGAGAACCGCTCGTTCGATCACTACTTCGGGACCTTCCCCGGTGCCGACGGGATCCCGATGGACGATGCAGGTGTTCCTCTCGCCTGCCTCCCGCAAGTCGACGGCGGCGCGTGCGTTCGCCCGTTTCATGATCCCAACGACGTGAATGGGGGCGGACCGCACGGCGAGGCCGCGGCCATCGAGGACATCGACGGCGGCGCGATGGACGGCTTCCTCGTCGCCGCCCAGAAGGGAGCGAGGAACTGCACCAACATCCAGGATCCGGCCTGCCTTCACGGGAGACCGATCGACGCCGTTGGCTGGCACGACCAGCGTGAAATTCCGAACTACTGGGCGTACGCGCAGGCGTTCGTCCTCCAAGACAAGATGTTCGAATCCAACGCGTCGTGGAGTCAGCCGGCGCATCTGTATCTGGTTTCCGAGTGGTCGGCCCGGTGCTCGCGGGCCGGAGACCCGACGAGCTGTGTGAATGCGCTCGAGAGCCCGGGGACCGCCGGGATCGGCCCGTTCGCCTGGACCGATCTCACTTACCTCCTCGACCGCGCCGGAGTGAGCTGGCGCTATTACCTCGCGGAGGGCAACGAGCCCGACTGTCGCGACGATGGCGAGGAGACCTGTCCACCGGTCGCTCAGCTCGCCACCGTCCCGAGCATCTGGAATCCGCTCCCGAACTTCGACACCGTCATCGAGAACGGGCAGGTGGGAAACGTCGTTCCCTTCGACCAGTTCTACCTCGACGTGAAGCATGGGCAGCTGCCCGCGGTCGCCTGGATCATCCCGGACCAGGAGGTCAGCGAGCATCCCCCGGCCCGCGTCAGCACCGGCCAGGCCTACGTCACTGCGATCATCAACACGCTGATGCAGAGCCCCGAGTGGTCGAGCATGGCCATCTTCCTCACCTGGGACGACTGGGGCGGCTTCTACGATCACGTGCCTCCACCCGTGGTCGACGAGAACGGGTACGGCCTCCGCGTTCCCGGCCTGGTGATCAGTCCCTACGCCCGGGCCGGGTTCATCGATCACCAGACGCTCAGCTTCGATGCCTACGTCAAGTTCACCGAGGACGTGTTCCTCGGAGGGGAGCGGCTGGATCCTGCCACCGATGGCCGGCCCGATCCGCGCATCTCCGTGCGGGAGACGATTCCCATCCTCGGCGACCTGCGCGAGGACTTCGACTTCTCCCAGACGCCGCTCCCGCCGCTGCTCCTGCCCACGGACGCCGGGCCCTGAGGCCGTCTTCCTCGAAGGCCCTCCTTCCAGAGACTTGGCCGGGCAGTTGACAAGAATTTATTTGAGGTTTATTTCGCCCGCCCTTCCGTGAGGTCCGTCGTGAGAACGCAACGCTCGATCGAATGCAGGTTCGAGGTGCCCAGCGCGCCCGGGCATGTGTCCGGTCGCGTCAATGGCGCGTATCTCCGACTTCCGGGAGAGACCTGCTCAGACCTCTGCGTCTGAGCGCGCAGCTCCCTTCCAGCTTCCAGAGACATGGCGGTGCGCCCCAGCGGCGCCGCAACGCAACCAGGGGGCACCCGCGTCCACAAGCGCGGGCGTTCCGGACCGGGTCTGGCGTTCCGGTTTGCTGCGCATCGGGCTCCGCTCGGCGACGAGGACGGCCGATGACGGTCTTCGAAACCAAGGGGTTCGAATCCCCCCATTGACACTGGTCATGTCCCCGAGGTGCCGGCGTGAGCCGGTGTCCGACTTCGGCCGCACGAGGCGACCGGGCTCGCAACGAACGCCGCGCACCGGTCATCCCGGGACGCCGCCGCAGCAGCCAGGCGACGGCCATCCCACGGACCGCCGGGTCGCCGCGCCGGAGCGCGCTCCTCGCTTCCAGTGCGGAGGGGGACGGACGACGACGCCCGCGAGCGTCCGGCGCCTCACTTTTTTGTTTGTCGAACCTGTCGTCGCAACACCCAGAAAGGAGGTCAGTCACCATGCGAATCAACGTCAACCTCACCGAGCGGGCCCTGGTCCTCGTCGATCAGCTTCCGGTGCGCTACCTCGGTCCGGGCCGTCATCGGATGTGGGTCGCGCCGTGGCGGCAGGTCGAGGTGCGCCGGCACGACACCGAGCGCCTCCTGGCGGAGCTGCGCCCGGAGGAGCTGGCGCTGGTGCCGGAACGTGACCTCGCGCGGCTCGTCCTGACGCCGGATCAGCGAGCGGTCGTGTACCGCCGGGGTCGGCCCGTCCGCTGGCTCGCGACCGGCGTCCACCTCGTGTGGACCGTCGACCCGAGCGTGACCGTCGAGGTGCTGGACGTGTCGGGTGTCGAGGCCTCGCCGCTCCGCGACGAGGTCAAAGCGCTCGTCCCGGCCACCGACTACGTCGAGGCCACCGCGGCCGAGGGGACCGCCGTCCTCCGTTACGTGGACGGCGCGCTCGAGGCCGTGCTCGGCCCCGGGCGTCACGCGGCGTGGAACGTGCGCCGGAAGGTCCAGCTCTCGGTGATCGAGACCCGCGAGAAGCAGCTCGCGGTGAACGGGCAGGAGGTCATGACTCGCGACCGTGTGTCGCTGCGTCTGAACCTCGTCGCGGCCTGGCGCGTGGCGGACGTCCGCCGGCTCGCCACCGTGGCCCGAGCGCCGGACGAGGTGCTCTACGTGGCGGTGCAGCTCGCCGCCCGCGAGGCCGTGTCGACCCGCACCCTGGACGAGCTGCTCGCAGCGCGGGAGCAGCTCGGACTGCAGCTGATGCCCACCGTGCGCGAGCGCGCGCAGAGCGTGGGTCTCGAGCTGCTCGACCTCGGCGTCAAGGACCTCGTGCTCCCTGGGGAGATGAAGGCCCTGCTCAACCGGGTGATCGAGGCTCAGAAGGAGGCCGAGGCCAACGTCATCCTCCGCCGTGAGGAGACCGCGGCCACCCGGTCGATGGCCCAGACCGCGAAGGTCCTCGCGGAGAACCCGCTTCTCGTCCGCCTCAAGGAGCTCGAGGCGTACAAGGAGCTGGCCGCGAAGGTGGGCCAGGTGCACGTCGTGCTCGGCGACGGCGCACTGCCGCAGCTGCAGCTGCAGCTGAAGTCGTGAGGGGGCCCGCCCGGGAAGCTCGTCCGGGCGGGTCTCGTGGTTCGGAGCCCCTCTAGGTCAGGGCGGCCGCCGTCCAGACCCACGCTGAGGACCCTCGGGTAGGCGCCGTCAGCGGGATCGAGGAATCCTGGGAGGGGATGGGCGTCACGCCGCCCGGGCGCTGACGCCGCCGTCCCTGGCGGGAACGGAGCAGAGGAGGAGAAGGCGCTCACCCTGGGCCTGCTCGACTCCGAGCTGGCGGAAGTACTCCGCGGTCGTGCCGTATCCCTCGTCCACCATCCGCCTCCAGTCCGCGCCGCAGCCGGCGAGGCGGGGGAGAGCGAAGGGGTACTCGAGACACGCCGTCGACCCGAGCCACGCCCGGGCTGCGTCGGCGAGCGGCAGCACCTCGGCGCGGAAGGAGGCGTCGCGGGCGGGCTGGACGTCCGCCCAGAAGTCATGGGCCGTCCGGACCGCGAACGGCGTTCCGGCGGTGGTGAAGAGCAGCAGGCGCCGGCCCCGGTGCTGCTCCTCGTCGCGCGCGTCCGAGGCGAACTGCTCGAGCACCGCTGCGCCGCTCTCCTCGTCCCGGGCCGCGCTCAGACCCAGGTACCGCGCCTCCCGGCGCTCGGGTCCGACCGGGAGTCGCACGTGGGCGACGAACAGGAAGGCCGTTGGGCCCTCGGCGTCGCGCGCCAGGTACAGGAGGTCACAGCGAAGGAGCTCGTTCTCGAGCGCCGGGCGCCCGGCGTTTCCGCCCTGGCCCAGCACCCGGTCGAGCGCGTTGACCACGTCCTCGGTCCAGGCTCCCTTCTCGTGCCGCGTCACGAAGTTGTCGCTCATGGGAACGCGCGGAACCAGCACATGTGATGCCAAGTGCGGCACGAGTGGAGTCGCGGGGTTGCGCTGGCGGCTGTTGCGCCGGAGGCAACTCTTCGCGGTGGATGAAACACGCCACGCCGCAACCGGACACGGCGCGGGCACCCAGAGCCGCGGCTCCGCGCCCGGTTTACTGCGGGCCGGGAGGCTGCCGGCGGGCCGGCCCGGGCCCCACCTGGGCCGTCTGGAGGTTTCGGCCGGCGGGGACCTCGTCGAGCCGGTTGCCGCGCGGGCTCAGGGTCGCGCTCCAGCTGAGGGTGATCTTCCCCGCGAGGTCGGTGACCGTCGCGCCGTAGTGCCGTTCACCGTTGGCGTACGTGCGGAGGTAGAGGAAGTCGTTTCGGCCACGGAGCTGGTCCTCGTCGTAGTCCGCCGACGAGCGGCCGTAGGAGATCAGGTTCACCCCGGCGTCCCGCTTGCTCCGGCGCAGCACCAGCGAGGCGTAGGGCTTCGCCGTGGGATCGTCGGGCTCGAGCGAAAAGCGCGCCGTCTTCCGGTCGTAGACGATGAAGCAGAACTTGCCTGGGTACCGGGTGCGGGGAGGCGCGGTCAGCTCCGAGTTCCCCATGAGATCGTTGTCCCGCACCTCGACCCAGACGCGGTGACAGAGGGTGCCCTGCGCCCACGCGCTGCTCCCCTGGAGCAGGGTCACGAGCAACAGCAGCCCCCCGATTTGACCCACCCGACCTGGACCTGAACCCATCGGAATCCCTCGCGACACGTGGATCGGCGCGGAGGGGATCTGCACGAACCATGCAGCGGAGAAGATCACTCTGGCTGGACGACCGGGCGAGGGTCGCTGGCATCCGCGGGGCGACGGCGCTACCGTCCGCCGACCGTGCCGCTTCCATCGGCCAGCGCTCGCAGCCTCTCGGTGACCGACCGGGTTGCGGCGCCCCTGCTGTTGCTGTCGTTGAGGGGCTGACGAGCCGGGGGGCGTTCCCCTGCGCGCTGCTCTCGCCCCTTTCCTTCCGCTCTCGCACCCTCGCCGTTAGAGGAGCCGCCGATGGATCACTCCGCACGCGTTTACGAGGACATCACCCAGCTGCTTCCGGACGAGGAGAACCCCTCTCCGATCGTCCGCTTGAACCGGCTGGTCCCGGAGGGCTCGCAGCTCTGGGCCAAGCTCGAGTGGATGAACCCCTTCGGCTCCGTGAAGGACCGGGCCGCCTGGTCGATGGTCCGAGATCTGGAGAAACGGGGGGAGCTCGGGCCGGGCAAGCCCGGCCGGGGCATCGTCGAGCCCACCAGCGGCAACACCGGCCTCAGCCTCACCGCCATCGCCGGCGTCCGCGGCTACCCGATGCTGGCAGTCGTCCCCTCGAAGGTCCCCGAGGAGAAGAAGGTCCTCCTCCAGGTCTTCGGGGCGAAGGTCGAGGTGGTGCCCGACGCGCTCTGCCCCCTCCCCGGCAGCGAGGACGGCACCATCGGTCTGGCCAAGACCCACGCCAAGGCGTCGGCGCACCGCTGGGTGATGCCCAACCAGTACGCCAATCAGCAGAACGTCGAGGCTCACGTCCGCACGACCGGCCCGGAGATCTGGCGGCAGACCCAGGGCAAGGTGACCCACGTCTTCACCTCGCTCGGGACCTGCGGCACGGTGATGGGGCTCAGCAAGTTCCTCAAGGCGAAGAACCCCGCGGTGAAGGTCATTGCCGTGCAGCCCAGCCCCGGCCACGACGTCCCCGGGATCCGCAACGTCTCCGAGCTGGACGTCTCCCAGCTCTACGACCCGAAGCTGGTCGACGAGGTGCTGGAGATCGACTTCGAGCTCGCGTACACCGTGGCCGCGGAGCTGGCTCGCCACGAGGGCCTGCGCGCCGGCCCGAGCTCCGGGCTCATCTTCGAGGGAGCCCGGCGCACCGCCCGGAAGGCCCCCGTGTCCTGCGGGGTGATGATCTTCTGCGACGACGTCTACAAGTACCCATCCAACATGCTGAAGCACGTGCCCGGCCTGAAGGCCGAGCCGTGAGGAGTGTGTTTCCCATGACCGCACGACCGCCGACCCGACCTGCTCCCGTGTCCGGGGCCGAGCTGTGTTGTTGCGGCGCCTGCCGGGGCTGACATCCACCCGTCTCAAAAGAACGAAGGAGTACCCTCATGGCCGAGTACGCATACCCCGAAGTTCTCGTCTCCACCGACTGGCTGAGACAGAACCTCAAGACCCCCACCGTCCGTGTCGTGGAGATCGACGTGGACCCGAAGCTCTACGCCGCCGGACACATCCCCGAGGCGGTCGGCTGGGATTGGACCACCCAGCTCAACGACCCCGTGAAGCGCGACATCATCTCCAAGCAGGACTTCGAGAAGCTCAACTCCGAGGCCGGGATCAAGAACTCGGACACGGTCATCATCTACGGTGACGCGAGCAACTGGTTCGCCGCCTTCGGCTTCTGGCTCTACAAGATCTACGGGCACAAGGACGTGCGGCTGCTGAACGGCGGCCGGGCCAAGTGGCTCAACGAGGACGGGGCGCCGCTCACCACCGACGTACCCAAGTTCCAGAAGAGCGACTACCGCGTGGCCTCGGTGGATGGCTCCCTCCGCGCCAAGGTCACCGAGGTGCTCGCCGCGAGCGACAAGAAGGCGCCCCTGGTGGACGTCCGCAGCCCGGACGAGTTCACCGGGAAGATCATCGCCCCTCCGGGCATGACCGAGACCGCTCAGCGCGCCGGCCACATCCCGGGGGCCACCAGCATCCCCTGGAGCACGGCGGTCACCAACGAGAACACGTTCAAGACCGCCGACGAGCTCCGGGCGATCTACCTCGACCAGAAGCGCCTCGATCCGAGCACGGCGACCATCGCCTATTGCCGCATCGGCGAGCGCAGTAGCCACACCTGGTTCGTCCTGAAGTACTTGCTCGGCTTCAAGGACGTGAAGAACTACGACGGCAGCTGGACCGAGTACGGCAACCTCATCGGCGTGCCGATCGAGAAGGGCGGCTGAGGTCCCGAAACGGGGGAGCGTCCCGGGTCGCTCGTTCTTGAACGACCCGGGGCTCCCGGGCTCCTCCACCGGGGGGTGTCTCCCGATGAAGGAACCGTCCCTCGTCAGCTGCGGGCGAGCTGGCGTCGCGCCTGCGGCCTCACGAAGCCGTAGAGGCCGTTGAGCTGGTTGTACTCGGCCACCGCGCGGAAGGCCTCCGCGGCCTTCGCCGAGTCGCCCTTGCCCTGGTAGGCCAGACCGGTGAGGTAGGTGACGCGGGGGTTCTGGGACCCGGCCTTCCCCAGCTCGGTCAGCGCGGTGTCCCACTCCTTTGCGTGCACTGCGATGAGGCCCGCCAGCTCGTGGGACTGGCGCACCTCGAAGGGCACCTGCTTTGCCGCGACCGCCGTGGCGTACTTCGTCGCCGACGAGCGCGCGGCCGCGAGATCGCCCTTGACCACCGCCGCCCGGCCCATGTCGAAGAGGTGGTTCCGGTGCGCGGCCTCCTTCACCGCGTCCGGGGCCTTCGAGCGGTCCACCAGCTTCATGCTCTCCTCGAACTTCTGGGCTGCCTCGGCGGGCTTGCCGGCCCCGAGGAGCAGGTTCCCGATGAAGTTCACGTCCTGCGAGGCGGAGACCAGGTCACCCGAGGCATCGGCGATCTTCTTCTCCTCCTCGATGGCCTTGATCGCCTCGGGCCAGCGCTCCTCGTGGGCGTACGTCTCGGAGGTCCAGAACCACACCTGGCGCTTCTCGCCGTCGTTCCGGGTCTTGGTCATCATCTGCTTG
>DASXGF010000362.1:0-17763 GCA_036489275.1 Myxococcaceae bacterium
GGGTCCTCGCGCTTCTCGCTGTGGTAGCGGCCCACGGCGAGGAGGGCGAGGGCCTTGGCGGTGGCCTCGCTGGTGGCCTGCGCCTCGGCGACGAGGATCTGCTCGTACGTCTCCCAGTCCTGCTCGGCCTCGGAGATCCCCCGCAGCGCCTGGAGCGACGGGAGGTAATCAGGGGCGATGCGGATCGCCTCGGTGTAGCAGGCCTTGCCCGAGGGCAGGTCACCCAGCATGTCCTCGTTGATCTTCCCCATCCGGTGCAGCACCTCGACGGCGCGCGGATCGTTTCCCAGCGCCTGCGCCTCCTGGTGCAGCATCTCCAGCGCGAAGGGCCAGTTGCCGCTCC
Organism: Myxococcaceae bacterium; assembly: GCA_036489275.1. Taxonomy (GTDB): domain Bacteria; phylum Myxococcota; class Myxococcia; order Myxococcales; family Myxococcaceae; genus RPRB01. Next base: position 344 of record DASXGF010000362.1, read on the forward strand.
GCTCGTAGACCATGCCGAGGGCGTGGAGCGCGGGGGTGTGTCCGGGGAAGACGCCCAGGGCGGCCTGGAACGCATCGGCCGCCTTGTCGGTCTGGTGGAGGTGCGACCGGAGGACCTCGCCGGCCTCGACCATGATGTCGGCCTGCTCCTGGGCGTCGATGGCGAGCTGGATGTGGCGCTCCAGCACTCCCACCAGGTCCTCCCACCGGCCCTGCGCGCGGCGCAGCCTCTCCAGCGCCTTGATCGCCTGGAGGCTGGTGGGGTCCAGCGCCAGCACGCCCTCGATGCAGGCGTCGGCGTTGGCGGCGTTCTGGTAGCGGTCCTCCCAGATGGCCGCGGAGTGGAAGAGGATCTTCACCTTCTCCCGGTAGTCCTCGGTCAGCTCGAGCTGCCGCTCGTAGATGGCGAGCAGATCGGCCGGACGGTCCAGCCGGGTGTAGAGGCGCTCCAGGGCGGCGACCGCCTCGTTGCTGCGGGGGTCGAGCGCCACCGCCTCGCGGTAGGCGTCGACTGCCGCCTCCTCGTCGCCGATCTCCTTCTCGTGGACAGCGGCGACCGCATTCTGGAGTTGAGCCCGCTCCTCGGCGGTGGGCAGCAGATCCCGGGTCCGGGCGAGGGTGGAGGCCAGGTCGCCCCACATGTGCTGGTCGCGATACAGCTTCGCCAGCTCGCCGAGGGTCTCGACGTCCGGCTCCAGCTCCAGGGCGCGGATGAGGGCGTTGGCCGCCTCCTCCGGATCCTTCAGCCGCTCGAGGTGTATCCGGGAGATCTCCCGGAAGATGATCTTCCGCGCCTCGATGGAAGGTGCCGCCTCGATCTTCTGCTCCAGCGAGACGATCAGCTCGCGGTCACGCCCGCGCCGCCCGAACATCTGGGCCATCGCGTCGAGCGCCGAGGCGTTGGTGGGGTCGAACTCGAGGATCTTCCGGAGCGCGGCCTCGGCCTCGCCGGGATCGTCGAGGTTGCGGTCCTGCACCCGCGCCAGGACCAGGTACAGCCGCTCGGCCAGCGGACCCCGGGGGAGCTCGTCCGCCACCTGCTCGTAGACCGCCGCCAGCTCCTCGTAGGAGCCGGTCTCCTGCGCCAGCCGCTCCACGTCCTCGCGCAGCGAGTCGTCCGAGGCGTCGAGCTGGAGCGCCCGGCACAGAGCGAGGAAGGCGGCGTCCTTCTGGCCGAGCTTCTGCTCGCGGAGCCGGCCCAGCTCGCGGAGCGCCTTGATCTTGTCCTCGTCGGTGACGAGGTTGTGGAGGTACCGGTCCACCGCCTGGGAGTAGGCGCGCCAGTCGCCGGCGTCGGAGTACAGCGAGAGCACCCGCTCGTAGGCGTCGCGGTTGGCGGGGTCGAACTCCAGCACCCGCTCCAGGATGGGCGCGGCCATCTCCGGCTTCTTCGCCTGGCCGATCCACACCTCGGCGATCTCGCACAGCGCGGCGATGACCCCGTCCTTCTCCTCGAGCTGCTGCCACACCTCGGCCTTCAGCTCCAGGCTGCGGACCGCGTCGCCGAAGGCCCGCAGTCCAACGAAGAGCTTGTTGACCCGATCCAGATCCGCAACGGTGTGGGGCTCGATCTCCAGCGAGCGGCGGGCGGCGTCGAGCGCCTCCTCGCGGCGGCTCATCTCCCCCAGCACCTCGGCCAGGCGGATCCGGATGCCTTTCACGCCCTCGGGGTTCTCTTGCAGCGGGATGAGCCGCCGGAGCACCGCGACCAGCTCCTCGCGGCGGCCCAGCTGCTCATCGATGTCCCGCAGCGTCTCCAGCGCGTTCCGGTTACGAGCGTCCCGTTCCAGCGCGGTCCGCAGCGGGGCGATGGCCTCCTCGCCTCGGCCGAGGTGCCGGTAGAGGACCACGCCCAGCTTCTCGTTGAGGCGCACCAGCTCCCGAGGCTCGGCGACCTGGGGAATCTTGCCGGCGAGGAGCGCGCGGAGGTCCTCCCAGCGGCCGGCTTTCTCCAGCGCCTGCTCCAGCGCGCCGAAGGCCTGGTCCGACTTGGGGTTCTTCTTGAAGAGCTCGCTGTACAGCTCGATGGAGGCCTCGAGGTCCGCCAGCCCCTCGGCGGAGACCTTCACCATCTTGGCGAGGATGCGCTCGCGCTCCGGGCCGGAGGTCAGGTCACGCTGGATGCGAAGCACGTTGAACAGCCGGTCCGGCGTGCCGCTGCGCTCGTAGATCGACTCGAGCAGCCGCGCCGCCGGCAGGTGCGTCTTGTCCAGGGCCAGCAGCCGCTCGAAGGCGTCGGCCGCCCGGGGCTCGTCCTCCAGCTCGTCCTGTGCCACCTGGCCGAGCCGGAAGAGGATCTGCACCCGCTCGGTCACGTCCGGGGTGAGCTTCTCCAGCTCGTCCAGGCTCTGCACCAGCCGGTCGCTCCGGCCCGCTTGGCCGTAGAGGCGCGCCAGGGATCCGAGCGCCGGGAGTGCCGCGCCGGCGTCGAGCTCGCGCGAGCGCTCGAGGACCTCGATCGCCCGGGCGGGGTTGGAGAGGTGGTGCTCGTACAGCGCGCCCAGCTCGAGCAGCACCGCCGCGGCGTCCTTGGTCTCCGCGATGCGGGGCAGCTCCTCCTCGTACAGCCGGGCCAGCTCCTCGTAGGTCCGGGCCGCGTCGGCGGACTTGTCCAGGCGGCTGCGGAGCGCGCCGTCGTTCGGGTCCTCCTGGAAGGCCCGCGCCAGCGCCGCGAAGAGGCCGGCCGGATCCTTCGCCGCCTCCCGGAGGCCGGCGAGCTCCACCAGCAGCTGCTTCCGCTCGAAGGGGTCCGCCGATGCTCCGACCCGGAGCTCGATGAGATCGGCGAGCTTCTCGTGCTCACCCGTGACCCGGTACGCGCCGAGCAGCACGTCCACCATCGGCTTGTTCTGGGGCTCGCGCTGCGACCAGTTCTCGAGCTGCGCCAGGGCGGCCGGGTGCCGGGGCTGCGCCGCGAGCACCTGTCCGTAGAGCTCCAGCGCCCCATACTTGTCGAGGAGCCGCGTCTCGCGGACCACCGCCAGCCGGGTCCGGAGATCGAGGTCGAGGTCTCCGCCGGGCAGCGCGAGCCGCCGTCCAATGACGTCCGCCAGCTCGGGCCAGCGCTCCTGCTTCGCGCAGAGCGCGTCCAGCCTCTCCAGGGCCTGCGCGTCGTCGGGCTTGAGCTCCAGCAGCCGACGCAGCGTGGCCATCGCCCCGACCGTGTCGTGGAGCGCACCGTCCTGCAGCCCGGCGATCTGGAAGAGAAGCGCGGCTCGGACCGCGACGTCCTCGCTGATCGCCAGCTGGCGCTTGTAGATCTCCAGCAGCTCGGCGGCGCGCCCCGCGGACTGGTAGAGGTCGACCAGGCACCCCATCGCCTCGCTGTCCGAGGGCACCGCCTCCAGCACCCGGCGCCAGGCGTCGACGGCCTCGGCGCGGTGGCCGAGCTTCTCCTGCGCCCTTCCCAGCGCGCGGAGGATGGCGACGCGGGCGGCGTCCTCGGAGGCACGAGGGAGGATCTCCTCCAGCAACGCGGCAAGCTCCTCGCCGCCGTGGGTCGCCCGCTCCGACAGCGTCACGGTCAGCGTGAGCGAGGCCTCCTCGTCGGGGAGCTCCCGGAGCGCACGGCTCGCCGAGACGAAGGCCAGGTCGGAATTCTGCATCGGCCCGGCGTAGAGCTTGGCCACCTTGCGAAGCAGCGCCGCGCGCTCCTCGGCCACCGGCTCCGTCGAGGCACGCGACTCGAGCATCTGCACCAGCCGCAGGTGGTCGCCGCCGGAGGTGAAGATTGGCTCGAGCGCCTCGGCCGCCTCGCCCCGGAGCGGGGTGTCCGAGCGCGCCATCTCCTCGAGGGCGCCGATGGCCCCGGCGTGACCCTGCTTCCGCCGCAGCACGTCCTCGAAGATGTCCAGGGCGCCGCGCGGGTCGCGCAGCCGGGACAGGCGCAGCCGACCGAGCCGGACCATGAGGTCATACATCTCCTCGTGGCGGCCGGTGGCCTCGGCGAGCTGGATCTCCTTGACGATGAGCGAGGCCAGCTCCGGCCAGCGCTCGCTCTCGGTGAGCACCTTGCCGAGGAACTTGATCGCGTCCTCGTCGTCCGGCTTGCGGGCGAGGACCTCGCCGTAGCACTGCGCGGCCAGCTGCTTGTCGGCCAGCGTCTCCTCGGCCAGGGTACCGAGGCGGAAGAGGAGGTCGATCTGCTTGGGCGGCGATGCCTCGGCCATCACCATCCGCTTCATCACCGAGGCGAGCTCGCGCGCGTCACCGGACCGGCTGTGGATGCGGGCGAGCGCCTCCAGGACCCCCATGTTCCGGGGCTCACGGCGGGACATCTCCTCGTAGGCGCGGATGGCGAGGTCCACCCGGTCGAGCCGCTCGGACCAGAGCACCGCCAGCCGCCGCCACAGCTCGGTGGAGGTGGCGTTGGTGACTCCGCGCTCCAGCTGGTCCTGGTAGGCCGCGGCCAGCTCCTCGAAGGAGCCGGTCTCGGCGGCCAGGCGCTCCAGCTGCTCGCGGGCCTCGGCGCTCTCCGGCATCTCGCCGAAGGCACGCACCCGGGCGGCGAAGGCGAGGTCCTTCTGTCCCAGCGTCTCGCGGAGATTGGAGATCTCCTCCAGGAGCGGCAGCCGGTCCTGGTGCGAGGCCGCGGCCAGGCGGATCTCCAGCACCTCGACCAGGTGCCGGACGTCGTTGAGGCTCCGGTAGACCGGCTCGAGGAGCGCGGCGGCATCGCGTCGGATGTCCGGGAGCTCGATCAGCCGCTCGAGGCCCGAGACGGCGTTCGAGTCGGTGGGGGCGACGGCGAGGAGCCGTGCGTAGCCCTCCACCGCCGCAGGGAGCGCCTTCTCCCGCTCCAGCAGCTGCGCACGCCGGAGGAGGTGCGCCTTCTGGACCTCGGCGGTGGTGGAGGCGGCCAGCTGGGCCAGGACGTCGGCCTGCTCCTCGAAGCGCTTGGACTTGGCGTAGAGGCGGTCCAGGGCCTCGAGCCCGTCGATCCCCCGCCGCAGCGCCAGCGCCTCCTTGTAGGCGTCGATGGCCCGGGCGTCGTCCAGCGCCGTCTCGAGGGCCTCGACGGCCTTGAGGAGCAGCGTGCGCCGCTCGTGCGGGTCGGAGGCGAGCTGGGCCTTGCGGAGCGTCACCTCCGAGAGCTGCTTGGCGTTCTTCGTCTGCTCGAAGAGCTTCCCCAGCGCATCCAGCGCTTGCCGGTCCTGCGGGGCCTCGGCCAGGAGCGCCTGCCAGTCCTTGATCGACTCGTCGCTCTGGGCGAGGTGCTCTCGCAGCTCGGCGGCGCGGCGGAGCCAGGCGACCTTGTCCGGGTCGGGTCCCCGCGTCTCGGCGGCGACCTTCTCGTAGACCGCGGCCAGCTCCTCGTAGCTCCCGCTGACCCGGGCCAGCCTTTCCAGATCCGCCTTCGCCCCGGCGCGGTCCACGTTCTGGGCGAACGCCTGGCCGGCGGAGAGGAACGCCCGCTGAGGCTGCCCCATGTCCCGCTCCTGGATGGAGCGGATCTCCTGGGTGAGGCGAATCTTCTCGTCGCTGAGCGCATCCGAAATCCGCATCTCGCGGATCGCCACGCGGCGGGCGTGTTGCCCGGAGCGGGCGAGGACGGGGTCGAGCGTGTCGAGCGCGCTGCGGCTCTCCGGATCGTGCGAGCGGGCCCAGGCCTCGAGGAGGTCCAGCGTCGGCGTGTGGCCGGGGTCCTCGGATAGCACCTGTCCGAGCAGTTGGAGCGCCCCGGAGAAGTCTTGCAGCTTCTCCCGGCGGAGCTGGGCGAGCCGGAAGGTGGCCTCACGCCCCTGCGGGCTCTGGCCCTCCTGGGCCCGGCGGAGCTCGAGGGCGAAGGCGAGATTCTCGAACTTCCCGAGCGCGGTGTAGAGGCGGTCCAGCGCGGACACCGCCTCGCGGTTCAGCGGGTCGGCCTCGGAGACGCGGCGCCAGGCCAGGGCGGCGGCGTCCTTGTCCTCCAGCTTCCCTTCCCGGAGGAGGGCCATCTCCCGCCACAGCGCGACCTTCTCCGCGGGGTCGGGGACCACGGTGGAGAGGCCGTCCAGCACCGAGACCAGCCGTCGCCAGTCCTCGGTGGCCCGGAGCAGCCGCTGCAGCGCCCGCAGCGCGTCGACGTTGCCCGGCTCGATGACCAGCACCGACTCCAGCTGCGCGATGGCGCCGCGCCGGTCGTCGAGCTTCTTCTCCTGCACGTCGGCCAGGTCCCGGTGGAGAGCCACCCGAGCGGACGACTCGAGGTCCCCGCGGGAGACCAGCTCCTTGAGGACGTTGGCGAAGCCATCCATCGCGTCCGCGTCCTCGGCGGCGCGCCGGGCGGCAGTCCGGAGGTTCGGGTCGGCGGGGGACAGACGCAGCGCCCGGGACAGGGCGGCGAAGGCCAGCTCCGGCTGGCGGAGGTGGTGGAGGTGGACATGCGCCGCCTGCTGGAGCGCGAGCACCCGCTCCAGCTGGTCCTGGGTCATCTCCGCGACCAGGTCGAGCGCGGCGACGAGCTTCCGGTGCTCCTTGACCGCCTCGTACGCCGGGATGAGGGCGCGCGCCGCCTCGGCGCGGACTCCCTCGTCGTTCAGCAGCGCTTCCAGCGCCGCGAGGGCCTCGGCGTCATTCGGCTTCTTGTGCAGGACGGCGGAGTACGTCTTGACGGAATCGGCACCGGTCCCCAAACGCGCGGCCTCCCAGCAGACGGATTTCTCACGGATGTGCTCCGGGGGGACTCGCTGCCCCGCTCCGGCCCAGCACCCGGAAGCGTACCAAAATCGCAGGTTTCGACCCTCTCGGCAGAGGTGGGCCGGTGTGGGGGGAGGGCTGGCCGGGTAGGGCTCCGCGGCGCTCCGCGCCGTCGATCGGGGCTCAGCGCCGCTCGGAGAGCGTGGCCAGCACGGCGGAGACGACGCGGTCGCAACGCGGCGCCTCGAACGGGTACAGCTCGGCGATCGACTCGCCGGTGCTTTGCTCGAGGGCTTCCCGGAGCATCGTCTTGGCCCGGGACAGCCGCTGCTTCACGTTGTCCGGGGTGAGGTCGAGGAGCTCGGCCACATCGGAGGTGGACAGCTGCTGGACCTCCCGGAGCACGAAGACGGAGCGGTGAGAGTCGGGGAGCTGGTCCACGAGCTGCTCGAGCAAGTGATTCAGCTGCGCACGGGCCAGGCCCTGCTCGGGTGTGGCATGCATGGAGGGCTCCTCCTCGAGCACCTCGGGCGCGACACGTGGCCACCGGCGGTCACGGCGCAGGCGCTGCAGGGCCTCGTTGAGACCGATCCGCAGCAGCCAGGTGGAGAAGCGGGCTCCGCGGGCGAATTGCTGGAGCCGGGTGAAGGCGAGGACGTAGGCCTGTTGCATCAGCTCCTCGACGTCCTCCTCGTCATGCACGAGCGAGCGGATCGCGCGGTAGAGCCGCGTGTTGTTCCGCCGCATCAACAGCTCGAACGCCTGGACGTCGCCGCCGAGGACCCGATCGACGAGCGCCTCGTCGGGGGCGGTCGGATCGGGGGCTACAGGTTTCGGGGGGATGGTGGACATGGCCGTCGCCCAACATCGGATGCACGGACCGTCCAGCCGTGACAACGCACCCGGGGTGCGAGTGGGAGGTCTGTCACCTGGACGCCGCTCCGCCATCCATCAGGGGGGCGGGTGTCTACGTTCCAGGGACTGGAGAGACCTGAGATGACCATCGCACTCGTGCTGTTCGCGCTGGCGGCGCTGGGCGGGCTGTACATGGCCGTGGTGCGCTTCCGGGGCGCCGAGCGGCCCCCCACGGCAATTGCCCTCGTCCACGGAGCCGCCGCGGCCGCCGGGCTCATCGCGCTGATCGCCGCGGTGGTCGGCGGAGCGCCGGAGGCAGCCAAGACCGCGCTGGTGGTACTGGTCATCGCTGCCCTCGGAGGCTTCTTCCTCTTCGCGCAGCACTTGCAGAAGCGGGCGTTGCCGATCCCGGTCATGGTGGTCCACGCGCTGGTGGCGGTCATTGGCTTCGTGATCCTCCTGGTCGCGGTCACGCACGTCGCATGAGCCGAGGGCTGCGCGTCGGTGGGCACCCGGTACACGCGGCACTGAGCGACTTCCCGATGGTCTTCCTCCTTCTCTGGGTGGCGCTGGATGGAACGGCGCTGGTGCTCGGCTCTCCCCTGCTCTGGATGCTGGGCCGCTGGGCGCTGATCGGCGGAGTGGCCGCGGCGGTCCTGGCCGCCTCGGCGGGGTTCATCGACTACCTCGGGGTGGCGAGCGGTGCCCCCCGGGCGCTGAAGACGGCGACGGCGCACCTCGGGGTGATGCTCTCGGTGACGGCGATCGCCGCGATCGATCTCGTGTATCGCGGGTCCACCTTCCCCACCGGAGTGGGACGGACGCTGCACATCGCCGCGCTGGTCCTGGTGGCGGCGGGGCTGGGCGCCGGCGGCTGGCTGGGCGGGCACCTGGTGTTTCACTTCGGCGTGGGCAGCGACCCGCCGCGGTCTCCGGAAGGCCGTTCCTGACAGCGCGGCCGACGGCTCGGCTCAGCAGAGGCCGAGGCGGAGCTTCTTGAATCCAGAAACCGGCGAGATCCTCGACCATAATCGGGAGCCGGCCGGCGACCTGGAGGATGGGTACCGAAACCTTGGACGTCGCTTCGAGCTGATGGAACGCAAGCAACTCGTCGGACGCGCGGTCGTTCTGAGATTCTGAATCGGTGCTCATCGGACCTCGAGCCTTTGTTCGGTCAGCACCCAGCTGATCGCCGTGCAGGAGTCGGCGAGCGCGTCGTCGTGCGTGACCACGAGAAGCGCACCGGGGTAGGCGCGGAGCGCCGCGGTGAGCCGCTCCACAGTGGGGAGGTCCAAGTGATTGGTCGGCTCGTCCAGGACGACCGCCCAGGGACGCCTGGCGAGCCCCTCCGCGAGGAGTAACTTCCGGACCTCGCCGGCGGAGGGCGACTCCGAGACGAGGAGGCGGTCGGGATCCGTGCCCAGCGCAGCGACGAGCGAGAGCGTTCGTCCACGCAAGTCGGGAGCCAGGGCACGCACCCGCTCGAGGATCCTCCGGCCATCCTCGCTTCCCACCTCCTGACCGAGGAAGAAGATCTGCTCCGCGCGGGCCGGGGTCGCCTCGAGCAGCCGAGTGAGCAGCGTGCTCTTCCCCGCCCCGTTCGGCCCCGCGAGCCGGATCCGGTCCTCGCGCCGCAGCACCACGTGGACGTCGCGGGCGAGCACGGCCGAGCCGGCCACGAGCTCCGCCGTGTCGAGCGAGAGGATCACCGGACGCGGCGCCGGCGTGTAGCCGAGGAAGACCGAGCGCCCCAGCTCCGCCTCGACCGGAGCCGACGGCGCCGCGGCCGACGCCCGCTCCACCACCGTCCGCAGCCGCCGAACGTCCGCGCCCAGCCTGGCCTCGGCGGCCGCCCGACGATTCTTCGCGCCCATGCTCCGCGCGTCGCGGTCCTTCGGATCGAACCTGCCGCCTCCAAGTGACCGCTCTGCCGCGGCACGCGCCGCCCTCGCCTGCCCGAGCGCCCGGCGCGCCCGACTCACCTCCGCCTTCGCCTGCTCTCGGACCTCGCGCGTCCGAGCGTCGGCCGCGGCCCAGATCTCCCTCGCCTCGCCAAAGGCGCCGACGGTCAGCGTGAGCTTCCCGCGATGGAGACGCGCCGTCCGGAGGGTGAGCCTCTCCAGCAACGCGCGGTCGTGGGAGACCAGGACACCCGCTCCGCGGAAGCGCTCCAGCGCCTCGACGATGCGCGCGCGCCCGTCGGCATCGAGGTGGTTCGTCGGCTCGTCGAGGAGCAGGACCCTCGGCTCGCGCGCCAGCGCCGCTCCGATCTGCCAGCGCCGCCGCTCACCGGGCGACAGTGTGTCCCATCGCTCGAGATCCGCCGGATCGAGCGCGAGCCCTCCCCGCAGCCGCCAGGCGGACCCATCCTCACGCGCCGCCAGCCAGCGCACGTCGTCTCCGGGCGTCTCCACGTCCTGCCGGCAGAGGACGACCGCCGCCCCTTGAGGCTCGAGGCGGATCCTCCCCTGCTGGGGCCGGAGCTCGCCGGCGACGAGCTGGAGCAGGGTGCTCTTCCCCGCCCCGTTCTCGCCGACGAGGCCGGTCCAGCCATCGGGAAGCACCGTGCTCACGTCCTCGAGCAGCGGAAAGGCATCGTGGTGGGCGAACGTCACCCGTTCGAATCGAATGGAAGGCACGGCGAGCTCCGGGAATCAGAGGACACGATCCGTCCCGGGCGCGTGCGCGCTCGCCAGGGCGTCGGCTTCGGACTCAGGAGTGCGTGGTCATGGGGCGCCGTCGCCAGGGCGGGGCGCGCGGGGTGGATAGCAGCCTGCGCCAGGCCGAGCAACGGGGGCTCCTGACGCGATGCGAACCCCTGGAATCCACTCCCGGACGTTTCACCTGCGTGCTTGCCAGCGCGGTATCGCCACCTTCACCATCGGCGAATGTCTCGCGCACCCACGCGCTTCGCGCTGCTTCTCCTCCTCGCCGCTCCATCTCTCCGGGCCGCCGAGCCGCCCGTGACGCTCACCCTCGAGCGCATCGTCTCGCGCCGTCCCTTGCTCTTCGGCACTGCCCCCAGCGCACCGGCCTGGTCTCCGGACGGCAAGCTCCTGGCGTTTCTCTGGAACGATCAGGCCATGCCCGAGCGGCAGATCTGGCTGGTGAACCGCGACGGCGGCGGGCTCCGCCGGCTGACCGAGCCCCGGAGCGGCGCGTCGGTCTCGGAGGTGGCGTGGCTCCCCGGACAGCGGCTGCTCTACCTCGAGAAGGGTGAGATCCGCCGCCTCGGGGCAGCGGGCGGAAAGCCCGAGGTGCTCGTTCCCGCCGCCGGTGACCGGAGCGCGCTCTCGATCTCCCCCGACGGAAGGACCGCGGCGTGGGTGGAGGACGGAGACCTCTGGCTCCTCCCGCTCGGCGGGGGCAAGGCGGTGAGAGCGACCGAGGTCGCCGTGAAGCCCAGCGGGAAGGGAGGCGGGGTCTACGACCGGCCCGACGTGGAGATCGGCCGCGCCGCATGGGACGAGGAGCTCGCCCCCGCATGGTCACCGGACGGCCGCTTCGTCGCGCTGCAGTACGTCGACCGCCGGAACGTTCACGCCTTCCTGATCCCCGACTACCTGACGCCCGAGGCCAGCCTGGACCGCATCCGCCGCGGCGCGCCCGGTGAGGTGAACGACCTCCGGACGGTGGCGCTGGTCGAGGTGCCGACCCGGAAGCTCCAGCTCCTCGCGCTTCCCGAGCCGACCCGCTGGCACATCGTGGCCCTCGCCTTCTCCTCGCGAGGACAGCTGCTCGTCGACCGTGAGACGGACGACTCGATCGATCGCGCCATCCACGTCGTCGATCCGGCCACCGGCGCGCTGACCGAGGTGTGGACCGACCACCGCCCGACGCGCATCTACACCCGGGTCTCGTCGGCCTGGCACCCCGACGGCAAGCGCATCCTCCTCACCGGCGACCTCGACGAGCGGTACCGCTTGTACCTCCTCACTCCAGGCTCGCGAGAGCTGCAGCCGCTCACTTCCGCGGACCACGACGTCATCGGGGCCGCCCTGGCTCCACCGGGGGCGAGCGTCATCCACTACGTCTCGAACGACCCCGGGCCCGAGCAGCGGCAGGTGTGGCGCATTCCCGCGAATGGAGGCGTGGCCACGCGGGTCAGCACGGTTCCCGGCTTCGACCGCGGGGTCATCTCACCCGACGGCGGCACGCTGGCCATCCTCCACAGCGACGACTCGGCGCCGAACGAGCTCTACGTCGGTGGGCGGCGCATCACCCATTCCCCGCCTCCGGACTTCGCCCGTGTCCGCTGGGCGAAGGTCCAGTACCGCACCTTCCCGAGCACGACGGCCGGAGTCCCCCTGCACGTCCGCATCCTCACGCCGGCGGGCATGGACCCGAAGCGGCGCTACCCGGTGCTCTTCGGTCCGGTCTACAGCGACACCGTCCGCAACGCGTGGAACCCGCGCTTCGCCGGACTGATGCAGCTGCTCGTCGAGCACGGCTACGTCGTGGTCCAGGTCGACTCCCGCGGGAGCACCGGGTACGGCCGCGCCTTCCGCGAGAAGTTCCTGTTCGAGTGGGGGAAGAGCGACCTCGACGACTACGCGGACGCCGTCGCAGGCATGAAGTCGCTCCCCTTCGTGGACCCGGGACGCATCGGGATCTGGGGGAGCAGCTACGGCGGAACGCTCACTGTCTTCTCCCTGCTCAAGAAGCCGGGGTTGTTCCAGGCCGGCGTCGCGGCCGCGCCGGCGGTCGACCCGCGCTACTACGGGAGCGACGACGTGGCGATCACCCGGACCCCGACCACCCACCCCGAGGTCTTCGACAAGGGACGGGCCGTGCTCTACGTCGGAGGCCTCCAGGATCCGCTGCTCATCATCCACGGCATGGCGGACGACGTCGTTCCGTTCCAGACCACGGTCGTGTTCGTCCAGGCGCTGGTCAAGGCGCGCAAGCGCTTCGAGCTCGCCTTCACCCCGACCGCGACCCACGCCTGGGCCGCGCGGGAGGACGACGCGCTGTACCTCTACGGGAGGCTGGTGGACTTCTTCGAGCGGTGGATCCCGCCTGGACCGCGCGATTCACCGAGGTCTCACGCGGAGACGGGGAACACGCGCTGAGCGGAGGGGGGCAAATGCTGAAGCTCGATGATCCACGGTGGAGCACTCTCCATGGCGGGTACCGCGTCCCGTACGACGCGTCACTCCCGCTCGTTCGTCTCGAACGCGGAGAGGAGGTCTGGAACGAGCTCTGGGAGGAGCTTCATCACCAGGGTGATGTCGGCGAGGCGTCCTACGCTGCGGTCCCACACCTGGTCCGCATTGCCTCGCTGCACCTCGAGCGGGACCGGAACGTCTTCGCGCTGGCGTCGGTGATAGAGGTCGAGAGGCACCGGAGGCGAAATCCACCGCTCCCCTCGTGGCTGAGCGCAGCGTACGCCGAGGCGTGGACGCAGCTCCTCGCGCTTGCGATGGAGGATGTGCGCACGGCGACCGACCCCGAGACATTCCGTTCGATCCTAGGCGTCATCGCCCTGGCACGAGGGCAACTGAAGCTCGGCGCGTGGATCGAGGACGGCGACGCCGAGACGATCGACGACGATCTGGAGCAGCGGCGCGCCTGGTCGAAGCAGTACGTCCTGGGCTGATGCACCCGGGGCGAGAGCGCGAGCGTCCTCCTCAGCGCTTGCGCATCCGCTTCCGGTTCGCCGCGATCTTCCGCGACGCGCGGATCTGGGCCGCGACGTAAGGCGCGCAGGCGATCGCCGCGGTGGCGACCATGGCCACGACCGCGGCCTGGGCGGCCGCGCGCTGCAGGTGGAGGATACGCGACACCGAAAGCGCCGCGAGAAGGACGTTCGAGACCAGGGCGAGCAAGGGAGAACGCGGTTCTATCAGGGGCCACCCACCACCCGCCTCGTCCTGCAGGACAGGCCGGCGGGGTGGCCCCCGACGCACCTACGCGTGGTCCGAGGCGCCGCTCTGCTCCGTGCTCCCACCCGGTGTCGCCTCGGTCTGCGGCTCGTCGGCCGATTCTCCCTCGTGCTCCGGCGGCTCGGGCAACGGAGCCGGCGGCGGCGCCGGTGGGAGCGCCTCGAGTCGGTCGGCCTCGGCGTCCTCCCCCGCCCGACGGAAGAGGCGGATGGCCTCGTTCCGGTTCCCGAGCTCCTCCGCGAGCTTCGCGCCGCGGCCGAACTGACCCGCCTTCTCGAGGAGAGGGAACGCCTTGTCCTTCCGTCCGGCGGTTTCCCACGCCTCGGCCGCGTCACCCGGCCGCTCGAGCAGCTCGAGCCACCGCGCCCGCGCCATCGACTTGTTCTCCTCGGTCGCCCGCTGCAGCTCGCGCTCGCCGAGCGCCTTCGACTCCGCGTTCAGCCCCAGCTGCTGGAGGAAGCGGAACGCCTTCGGCGGCGGCAGCGACTCGAGGAGCTTCGCGGCCTGCTCGCGGCGGCGGGCCTGCACGAGGAGCAGCGCCGCCCCGAGACGGTCACCCCGCTCCACCAACCGATCCACCTCCAGCGTCCGCACCCGGTCCACCGACGCCATGTCGCGGACGCGCTCGTACGCCTTGCGCGCCGCGCTCAGCTTGCCCGCGCGTTCCCAGGCGAGCCCGGCCTGGTCGAACTGACGGGCGCGCTCGTAGAGCTTCGCCACGTCGTCGAAGCGACCGGACTTCACGTGCAGCTCCATCAGGAGCTCCCAGCCCTCCGCCTTCTCGAGGAGGGTCTGGGCCTCGCCGGGCGGCAGCTGCGACGCCAGCCGGCGGGCCACCTCCAGATCCTTGGCCGCCAGCGCGGCCCGGAGCGCCGAGCGCGAATCGCCCCCGGCCTCGAACAGCCGGGCCGCGTCGGCGAACGAGCCGTGCTTGTCGTGCAGGCGCGCCGCGTCGCGCGTGCGTCCCCGCGACTCGAGGAAGCCCGCCTGCCCCTTCCAGTCGCCGGCCAGCTCCGGCGGAATCTCCAGCACTCCTCCGCGAGGAGCTGCACCAGGTCGCTCGGCCCGCCCCGTCCGCTCGGGACGGTCGGAACGTCCCGGCCGGTCGCGTCGCTCTCCACGCTCGCCGCGCTCGCGTCCCCCGCGCCCCTTGCCCAGGCCACGCTCCGCGGCCGGCTCCGAGGCGGGCGCCGGCGAACGAAGCTCGTCCGCACTCGGCCGCCGTCCGGCCGCGGCGAAGGCGGTGTCCGCCCGCTCCTGCTCCCCGACCGCTGCCCAGGCCAGACCGACCCGGAACAGCACCTCGCCGTAGGCGCGCGAAGGCGTCATCCCGGGCGCCGCCTCGGCCGGCGCGGCTGCCTCGCCCGTCTCACCCGAGGTCTCCTCGGTGGGCGCTGGAGCGGCTGCCTCCGCGCCCTCGCTCGCCTCCGCGCCCTCGCTCGCCTCCACGCCCTCGCTGGCCTCCACGCCCTCGCTGGCCTCCACGCCCTCGCTCGCCTCCGCCGGCGCCTCGGCCTCGGGCGCCGCCATTGCCTCGTCGGCGACTGCCTCGGCCGCCGGCTCCGCGGGCGCGGCCTGCTCCACCTCTTCCGTCGCCGGGGCGGGCTCGGAGGCGGCCGGTGTTTCCGGGTCCGCGGGGGGCTTCGTCTGCCGCGCCACCCGGGAGAGCGTCGTGATCAGCCGCCCCCGGGTGTCCATGTCCAGGTCCTGGAGCGAGCGGGCGCGCGCTCCCCGGAGCGCCTTCACCACCGAGTCGAGCGGCTGGAGCTCCGCCGCGAAGTCGCCCCTCGCCAGGGCCTTCTCGAGGCTCGAGAGCTCGGGGACGACGCGTCCACCCGCGCCCCCGAATCCGCCCTCGCGACGGCGGTCACCGCGGTCGCGGCCGCCACGACCTCCCGGGCCGCCCGGGCCGCCCCGGTCTCCGCGTCCACCGCCACGTCCCGCCGGTCCTTCGCCGCGGCGCCCCTGCCCCGGGCGCCCCGGTCCCTGTCCACTGTCCACTGCCACGGCTTGCCCTCGCTAGAAGGCGTAACGCAGGTTCGGCGTGATGGCGAAGCCGAAGGTCTTCGGCTTCAACAGGTACGAACCCACGACTTCCACGCCCACCGAAAAGTGTCGAAGGCGCGTGTAGTACTGCAACCCGGGTCCGCCGAACACAAGAATGCTTCCGTAGCTGTCGACCGGGTCGGTCGCGAACAGGGCGTTGGGCTTGAGGAGGGAAAAGCCCCCTCCTGCCTTGAGGTACAGCCAGGTTCGCTGGACGCCCTGACTGTCAGCGAAACCCAGGAAGTTCCATCGCACCGCCAGTCCGGTGGAGATGGCGGAGAAGTCGCCCGAGGCGGTGCCCCCGGAGTTGCCGACGTAGTCGGCGTTCGCCGAATAGGTGTTCCCGGCGAAGAAGATGCTCAGGGAGACGAACCGGCCGATGTCGTATCCCACCTCGAGCCGGAGGGTGGCGCCCGAGCTGAAGGGCTTGTTCTGTCCGGTCGGCGCGGGTGCCGCGGTCAGGAACGCCGGGCCGATGTCGAGGCCGAAGAAGACGCCGCGCTCGACCTCGTCCACCGGCGGCTCGGTCGACGCGAGGATCGGCGCCGAGGCCTGTGCCCGGAGCGGGCCGGCCCACAACGACGTGAGGACCACCACCATCCCCAGAAGGGAGCGGTTCATTCGGGTGTCATTCCCCTGCTTGCTTGAAGACGAACGGGTACGTCACCACCGCCACGCCGCCGCCCTTGGGCTTGGGGAAAATCCAGGTCAGCACGCGTCCCGCGATGCACCGGTCGAGCTCGGGCGTGTTGGTGGTGGTGTTCACCACGTTTGACGAGGCCACCGTGCCGCCCTCGGTGATGATCCATCGCACCGAGACCTTCCCGGTCAGCTTGGGATTCTTGGTGAGCGCGTTGTCGTAGCAGTACTTCAGCTGGTCGTGGTGGCTACGGACAACGCGCCGGATGAGCTCCGGGTCCATCGACCCGGTCACCTCGGGATCGGAGTTGGTGATGGAGATGTCGGCGCTGGCCTTCTTCCCCATCCCGATTCCGGTGCCGTACTTGCCCTCGCCACCCGCCACGCCGCGCGTACCGACCGCGCCGATGCCGATGGTGTTGCCCGTGCCGCCGCCGCCACCGCCGCTGCCCTTGAGGCCCATACCGAGGACGCCGCCAGCATCACCGACGGTGGAGCCAGTCATGTGTCCCATCGCGGCCTGGAGGCTGCCGCCCAGACCCTGGTGGCCGAAGAGCGTCGCGATGCCCGCGTTCCCCTTCCCGCCGAAGATCCGCTGGGCGATGAGCCGCGCCTGGTCCTTGCTGTTCGGGTCGATGGCCTTGGGAGCGGCCTTGGCGTCGCGGTTGGGGGCGTTCTTCCTGCCCATCTGCCCTTCGGTGCCCTGGTAGGCCGCCGGCGCCTCGCCCTTCTCCTTCGCCTTGTTCAGCTGCTCGATGAACGGGTTCTTCTGCATCTCCGGCGGCTTCACCAGGAGCTTGGTGAGCACCGCGTTGTTGCCCGAGAGCTCGTCGGTGAACTCCTCGCCCGAGGCGGCACGGGTGACCGCCGCCACCACCAGGAGCCCGGCGAAGAAGAACACCAGGAGGAAGATGTTGAGCGCCGTCCAGTCCAGCCGCTCGGTGAGAGGGACCAGTACTTTCGGTGGAACGGGCTGGAAGCAGAGGTCCACCACCACGCCGCCCACGTCCACCAGCGCGACGTCGTCCGGCTCGAGGGCAATGGAGTAGGCCTCGTCCTCGCGGGTGGCCATCCCCGACTCGATGGCCTGCATCAGCGTGACGATGCGGCCCTTCCGCTCCAGCTCGCCGGTCATCTGGCCGGTGATCCGGAGGGTGAAGCCGCCGGTGCCGTCGGCCGTGACCAGGGCGAAGGACGGCGAGCTCAGCCGCTGGTCACCGACGATGAAGTCCACGCCGGCGGCGCTGCCGATCTTGAACTCGCCCTTGTGCTTCGGGCCCAGGAGCTGCTCGGCGAGGATCTGATCGCCCCAGCGGAAGCGGAGCTCGAGGCCGAGCGGTCCGGCGCCCTTGCGGCGCACCGGCCGGGCGCGCGCGTC
>DASXGF010000403.1:0-8046 GCA_036489275.1 Myxococcaceae bacterium
TGCAGCGCGCGGACTCGATCCGCGCGTGGTGACCCACCCGGCCATCGCCTACCAGAACCTGTTTCTCGCCGCGCCCGAGCGGTTCGAGGTGGCGCCCGGCGCGGCGCTGGCCGTGCTGGACATCGGTCACCGGCGGACCAGCATCGCCGTGGGCCGTCCGGCGGAGGGCCTCCTCTTCGCCCGCACCTTCCCCGGCGGCGGCCGCGAGCTCTCGCGAGCCCTGGCCGCGGAGTTCCAGGTTCCCCTCCCCGAAGCCGAGGCCTGGAAGGAGCGCGACGGCTCGCTGGTCCCGGGCGGTGGGTCGGAGCACGAGCGCGCCCGCACGGCGCTGCTCCACGCGCTGGGGCCGCTGGTCCGGGAAGCCCGGGCCACCCTGAAGGCGGCGTCGGGGCGGGAGCACCTGCCGGTGGCGCGACTCCTGCTCGCCGGCGGCACCGCGCGGCTTCCGGGGCTGGTCGAGCACCTGGGCACCGAGCTCGGCCTGCCCGCGGACGTCCTCCTTCTCCCGGCAGCGGCGACCCCGGTGGTCGCACCCGAGATCCAGCCCCGCGCCGCCGAGGTCTATGCGCTCGCGCTCCGCGGGGTGGCCTCCACCTCGCGCACGCCGAAGTTCAACCTCCGGCAGGGAGAGTTCGCCTTCCGCGGGCACGTGGATTACCTCCGCCAGCGGCTCATCCGGGTCGCGGCCTTCGCGGGCGTGCTCGCCCTCCTCCTCTGCGTGTTCAACGTCACCCGGGGCATCCTCCTCAGCCGGCGCGAGGCCGCGGTGGACACGCGGCTCTGCGCCCTGACCCAGCGGCTGCTCGGAAACTGCGAGAAGAACTACGACCGCGCGCTCAACCTGCTCCGCGGGCAGCAGAGCCCGGCGGCCGCGGTGCCCAGCGTTTCCACCACGCGGCTCCTCGCCGAGGTCGCCCAGCGTGTGCCCCCCGACGTGACGGTCACCTTCGGTCAGATGGTGTTCGACCTCGACCGGATCCAGCTGCGGGGAGAGACCGACTCAACCCGCAGCATCGACAAGCTCGCGGCCGCGCTGAAGTCGTACCGCTGCTTCCGCGAGGTGAAGGAGGGCAAGGTCGAGCGGTCGAAGGACTCGTCCCGGGTGCAGTTCACGCTCGACGTCCAGGTGGACTGCGGCGACACCGCCGTGGCCAGCGCGGGGTCCGGGTCATGATGGAGCGCCTGCGCGTGCTCTGGGCCGATCTCCAGGCCTGGTTCCTTCGTCTCAACCCGCGAGAGCGGGTGATGGTCACCACCGCCGGCGTGAGCACCGTGGTGGTGATCCTATTCATCGTCCTCTTCGTCCTCTCCAGCTCGGCGGACGCCACCCGCCGCCGCACCGAGGGCAAGCTCCAGCGGCTGGCCGAGGCGGAGCAGCTCGCCGCCGGGTACGCCGAGGCCGAGCGCGCCCGGAAGCAGGCCGAGGCCGCTCTCACCTCGAGCGACGTGAGCCTCCCCACCTACGTCGACGAGAAGGGGCGAAAGGCCGGGCTGGACATCCCTTCGCTCACCCCCAAGGGTGACATCCCGCTGGGTGACGGGCGGATCATCGAGACCAGCGTCGAGCTGACGCTGACCGACGTGACGCTGCCCAAGCTGGTGGACTTCCTCGGTTCCCTCGAGCAGGGTCCGGGGGTGGTGCGGGTCACCTTCCTGCGCGTCGAGCCCCGCCCGAAGGACGGCGTGCTCACGGCCTGGACCACGGTCACCTCCTACCGACTCAAGGCGGGCCCTTGATGGACCTGGCCGAGCTGCGCGAGCGCGTGCGCACCCTGAAGATCCCGCCGCTGGTCGGGTGGCAGCGCACCGCCGCGTGGGTGGGCTTCGGCGTCTTCCTCTTCGCGCTGTTCCTGGCACTGACCTTCCCCTACGACGCGGTTCGGGCGCGCATCGCCTCCGAGGCCGACGCCGCGGGGCTGTGGGTTCGCATCGACTCGATGGGGCCCGCGTTCCTCGGGGTCAGCGCTCGCGGGGTGCGGGTGGGAGAGCGCCCCGACGGGCTCGGCCCGCCCACCCAGACGCTCCGGCTGGACCGGCTCACGCTGCGGCCCTCGCTCTTCCCCTGGGGAATTGGCTTCTCCGCCGCGCTCTTCGGCGGAAGCGCCGGGGGGGCCTTCGGCACCGGGAGCGCCCCGAAGATCCGACTCCACTTCGACCGCCTCTCGCTGGCCAAGGCCGGGCTGGCAGCGCTGACCGGCGTCGACGCGGTGGGCACGCTCGAGGGGGAGCTCTCGCTCGACGTTCCCACCACGGGACCGCAGGGCGGCCAGCCCGATCTCTCGCAGGCCACGGGACGGCTTCGCCTCATGGGCAACGGCCTCGAGGTCAAGGGCGGGACCCTCACCATCCCCCTGATGGGCCAGATGACGCCGGTCGACCTGCCCCCGGTGAACTTCGGGAAGCTCGACGCCGAGCTGCCCATCGAGCGCGGCATCGGCACGGTGAAGAACCTGCGCATCGAGGGCCCCGAGCTGGACATCCAGGCCACCGGGACGGTTCGCCTCGCCCGCGCGCTGGCCTACTCCGAGCCGGACCTGAGCCTGCGGATCCGCCCGGCCGCGGACTTCCTGCGGCGGATGGGGATCATCGCCGCCGGATTCACCCAGCTCCCGGTGGATCCACAGGATTCCGCCTACCGCAACGCGAAGCTCGCGGGTTACCTCGGGAAACCGAGCTTCCGCCCCGGCCGCTGAAGCCCGTCCGGCCGGTTGGACTGACGCCCAGCCCGCTGATAGCGTGCGATCGCACGTACGGGGGGGCCGTCCGATGCCGGAACTGGTGTTCTTGCGGCGTGGCGAGGAAGTGCTGCGTTTCGCGCTGGATCGACCGAGGGTCATCCTCGGCCGCGGGGATCGCTGCGACGTCGTGATTCCCGATCCAGAGGTGAGCAGGCAGCAGGCGGCCGTGGTCCTGTCCGGGGACTCCGCGACCGTGGAGGATCTGTCCGGCAAGGGAACGGCGGTCGGAGGCCAGCGGCAATCGCGGGCGCCGCTCGTCGACGGCAGCGAGATCGCGCTGGGACAGTGGCGCGCGATCTTCCGGAAGCAGGCCGTGAGCAGCGAGCAGGCTCCGGACACCGAGGTGCGGGGAACCGCCGCCCATCCGATGGCGGACGCGAGCTCCGAGCGGTGGCAGCCCGCGCAGATCCGGCTCCGGCACGGCGGCTCCGAGTCGGTACACCGCCTCGTCGGTGACGGCGCGACGCTGGGCAAGGATGCGGGGAACGACCTGGTGCTGGAGGACCGCTTCATCTCCGGCAAGCACGTGCGCATCAGCCGCCGGGCCTCCCGGTTCCTGGTGCTCGATCACGCGAGCACCAACGGGACCTGGCTCGGAGCGGTTCGCCTCTTCGAGGCCGAGGTGCCGCTGCACACCCAGCTCAACGTCGGCGAGACCGAGGTGATCCTCGAGCCCGCGACCCCGGCGCGGAAGGATGGGCCTTCTGCCTGGCACGGTCTGGTGGGTCAGGACCCGGCGCTGCGGCAGCTCATCGACCTCATCGAGCGGGTCGCCCCGTCCGCCGCCGCGGTCGCGATCCTCGGCGAATCGGGGACCGGCAAGGAGCTGGTGGCCCGGGCCATCCACGCGCGGAGCCCCCGGGCGGATCGACCCTTCGTCCCGGTCAACTGCGCGGCGATCAGCAAGGAGCTCATCGAGAGCGAGCTCTTCGGTCACGAGAAGGGCGCCTTCACCGGCGCGGTCGGCGCGCACAAGGGGGCCTTCGAGGAGGCCGACGGAGGCACGCTGTTCCTCGACGAGATCGGCGAGCTGCCCCTCGACCTCCAGGCGAAGCTGCTCCGCGCGCTGGAGTCGGGGGAGATCAAGCGGGTGGGCTCGAGTCGGCCGAGCCACGTGGACGTGAGGGTGGTGGCCGCCTCCAATCGCGACCTCCTCGCCCTGAGCCGCAGCGGACAGTTCCGCGACGATCTGTACTACCGGCTCTGCGTCATCCCCCTCAGCCTGCCGCCGCTGCGCAACCGGCGCGCGGACATCCCGGCGCTCGCCGACCATCTGCTCGCCCGGTTCTCGCCGCGCGGGCAGGTGGTGCGGCTGACCCCGGCCGCGCTGGCCCGGCTCGAGACGCACCACTGGCCGGGGAACGTCCGCGAGCTGCGCAATGTCATCCATCGCGCGCTCCTGCTCCGCCGCGGGGCGGCGATCGACGAGGCCGATCTGACGTTCGATCCCGATCCGTCCCCCCGCCGGGACGGAAACGGCCTCGCCGGGCAGTACATCCCCGGACGGAAGCTCGAGGAGCTGCTCGAGCTGGCCGAGCGCCAGATCGTCGAGTCGGCGCTGCGACAGTTCAACAACAACCGCGAGCGGGTCGCGCGCGAGCTCGGCGTGGCGCGCTCGACGCTCTTCAAGCGCCTCAAGGATTGGGGCATGACCCGCCAGGACGAGCACGAGCAGGCGCAGGACCAGGCGTAGGCCTGCGGCCAGATCTACACTCAGGCAGACGGCGTGTCCGACTGTCGATGCGTCGACGCGCCAAGACGACTCCGGTTTGCGATTCCGCCCTCAGCGACCAGCTTCTGGGTCAGGAGGGCAGGTCCGTCCTCCGTCACCGGGAGTTTTTGCGAATGCGGAAGACGTGGTGGAAGCGGTTGGCAGTGGTCTCGATGCTCGCGGCGGGTGCGGCCTTCGCCCAGACCGGTTCGACGAGCGGTGGCACGACGGGCAGCGGCAGCACCACCTCGCCGGGGACCACGGGAAGCGGCTCGGCGGGATCCGCCGGGAGCGGCTCGTCGATGGGAACCGGCTCGAGCAGCAGCTCGGGGTCGATGGGCTCGGACACGGGCTACGGTGGCGGCGGTGACGCCGGGACCAAGTCCAAGAAGCACGAGAAGAGCTCGCCCTCACCGAGCGGCTCGTCCGACACGAGCGGCGGCACTGCAAAGTAGTCGTTCGCGGTCTTGCCCGACTCCGGGCCTCCTCCCGCTCGGTTCCAGCGGCGGGAGGGGCCCGGAGTCGGCTTTCTGAAATAAGCCGGTGGGGTCCGACGTCCTGAACACGGGAACCCACCGTGACAGGCCTCCTCCAACGCCGGGGCATCGACGCCACGCGGCTGCTGGTGCTCTCCGTGCTGGTGGTGGCGGGCCTGTGGTTCTGGAGCACGCCGTGGCTGGCGCCGCTGCGGCTCCTGGTCGTCCTGGTCCACGAGACGGGGCACGCCCTCGCCACCCTCCTGTTCGGGGGTCGGGTGGAGCGGGTGCTCGTCGGGGCCGACGAGTCCGGGCAGTGTCTCTCCTCGGTCCCGGCGGGCCTGCTCCCCCAGATCGCCGTCTACTCGGCCGGGTACGTGGGCAGCGCGGTGTCCGGCGCCCTCCAGCTGGTCCTGGCCTTCCGCTTCAAGCTGCACCGGCCGGTGCTCTACGCGATGGGCGGCTGGGTGACCGTCATGGGGCTGATCTACGCCGGGAACGCCTTCACCCTGGCGTACTGCCTGGGGATGGGCGCGGTCCTCCTGGTGCTGGCCCGGACGCTTCCCCCCGGTGGGGTGAAGGCGGTCGTCACCTGCATCGCCGTCTTCACCGGCCTCTACGCGCTGTTCGACCTGCGGGACGACCTCTGGATGCCTGGCGGAGGCGGACCCAGCGACGCGATGCTGCTCGCGGCGCGCACCGGCGTCCCGGCGGTCATCTGGTCGCTGCTCTGGTCGGCGGCGTCGGTCGCGGTGCTGGTCTTCGCCGCGTCGATCTCGCTCCGCCGCAGGGAGCCCGAGCCGATGGACGCGCTGGAGGCGGTCAGGTCCGCGGCCGCATCCGGTATGCGACGAACGACGCCGCATCCTTGAACTGGAAGTAGGGGTTCCGGGAGGCCTCGCGGTCCAGCGAGGAGACCTGGACGTCTCCGTAGTCGTGACCGGGGAAGAGCCGGGTGGTGCCGGCCAGCTTGCGCAGCGTCTGGTGGAGCGTCCCGAACATCTGGCCGGGGTCTCCCCCTCGGAGATCGCACCTGCCGCACCCGTTCACGAAGAGGGTATCTCCGGAGAGCAGCGCGTCGGCGGCGTGGAGGCACTGCGACCCGGGCGTGTGGCCAGGCGTGTGGATGACCCGGGCGGTCACTCCCCCCAGCGGAACGGGGTCGCCCGGCCCGAGCGGGCGCAGGGCGTCGCCGAAGGTCTTGAGGTCGTCCGAGAACTCGATCTCGGTCCGGTTGGCGTAGACCGGCAGGTCCCGCCGGGCGAGGAGCTCCCCCACCCCGTTGGTGTGATCCTTGTGCGAGTGGGTGAGGAGGATGCCGCAGAGGCGCTTGCCGTGGATGACGCAGGTCTTCTCGATCGCGTCCACGTCCCAGGCCGGGTCCACCACCACCACGTCCCGCTCGCCCTCGGTGCCGACGAGGTAGACGAAGTTCTGCATCGGCCCGAGCTGGAGCTGGTGCAGAAAGAGCTGGGCGGGCATGGACCGGCCGACGACCTCCGGGGGCCCATTGTGCCACCACCTTCCAGGGTTTTCAGACTCCGGGGGTTTTCAGAGCCCGAGCTGGGTCAGCCCCGGGTGGTCGGCCGGGCGCGGACCCTGGGGCCAGCGGAACTTTCGGTCCTGCTCGCGAATGGGAACGTCGTTGATGCTCGCCTCGCGGCGCCGCATGTAGCCCTCGGGGTCGAACTCCCACTGCTCGTTCCCGTGGGCCCGGAACCAGTTCCCGGAGTCGTCGTGGTACTCGTAGACGAAGCGCGCCGCGATGCGGTTTTCGTGGAAGGCCCACAGCTCCTTGATGAGCCGGTAGTCGACCTCCCGCGCCCACTTGCGACGGAGGAAGGCGACGATCTCCTCGCGTCCCTGGAAGAACTCGGCGCGGTTCCTCCACCGGCTGTCGGGGGTGTACGCGCCGGCGACGCGCTCGGGGTCTCGGGTATTCCAGGCATCCTCTGCGGCACGCACCTTGGTGGTCGCGGTCTCGAGCGTGAACGGAGGGACGGGCGGACGGGGCGGCATCGCGGCACCTCGGGAGGTGTGGTCCAGCAGACGCCTATCGCCGGATGCGGCGGCTCGCCAGGGAGTCATGGGCCGCGTGTCGGGCTTGCCTCGAGGGGACGCGGGGAGACCCGGCTGATCCCGGACATGTCCATGGGCTTGGACGTTTGGCGCCGCGGTTTGGGAAACGGCGGCTCGATGATCGCGCCTGCGGAGAGTCGGCGTTCCTCGGGGCGCAGGTCTCGAGGCGTCTTCGGGCCGCCCCGTCCGGACGGCCCGTGCCCCTCATGAGCCGTCGCCTCGCACCCCCGCGCCCGATCGGCCTCGCTCGAGCCGCGATCCACGGCGGCGGCGTTGGTCGCGGGAGCCGAAAACTGCGCCCCGCCGTGACCTTCGCTGCACGCGGGGTCATCGATTGCACTTGCAACGGATGGAATGAGTCCGCCTTCTCGGACGCTGGGTCCGTCCTTCTCCTGCACCCCTGCCTTAACGGACACTCGTGGTCGCGGGTATCACGGATGCAGGAGGGCGCAATGCGACTCCTTCGATCGCTGTGGCATTCCCGAGCGGGCGCCTGGCTTCTCCCGGTCTCCGTGCTCGGCTGCGTCACCCCGACGGCCGAGGCCGAGCTGCTGGAACGCGTGCAGAAGGAACGGACATGCACCGCGGACAAGCTCAAGGTGACCTACCTCGGCGCGTCGGCGTACCGGGTCGAGGGATGCGGGCCTCCCGAGACGTTCATCTGCGTCTCGTACCAGGGCTGGGTCTGTACCAAGGAAGGAGGAGCCCAGTCCTCGAGGCGCGTCCTCGCGACGGTGACCGCGCTTGCGGCCCGGGCTCTCGCCGAGGTTCCGGCCCCTCCGCCGCCGGTCCAGGTCATCGACCCACCGGTCCCCATTCCCTACATTCCGCCGCCGCCCCCTCCCCCGACCTTCTGATCGCCTCGCCGTCGACGCTCGAATCGTTCACCACGTCCCATGAACCCAAGACGTCACGGGCGCGGGCTCGCCTTCGTCGTTAATTCTCGGGCAGATGGACGGAGGAGCGTGGATGCACCCGCTGAGAATCCTGATCGTGGTCACGTCGCACGCCGCCATGGGCGACACGGGGAAGCCGACGGGTG
>DASXGF010000500.1:0-1608 GCA_036489275.1 Myxococcaceae bacterium
GGCCTTCTCGGCGGCGGCGCGGGCTGCGGCGAGCTGGCCCTGCGCCTGGAGCACCTTGTCGCGGTACTCGGCTTCCCGGAGGCGGGCGACCACATCGCCCTTCTTCACCCGGTCACCCTCGCCCAGCGCACGGGTCTCCCCCTGCGCCGTCTTCACCTGCATCAGCTCGACGATGTAGCCGGAGCCGCGAAAGGCGAGGGGGATGGTCGACTTCGGCTGGGCAACGGCGGCGTAGACCGCCTTCCCACCCATCGCCGTGGCCGACCGCGCCGCCTCCACCCGGACCGCGGGAATGGGTTTGGCTGGCAGCTTGGAAGAGCATGCGGGAAGCACACAGGCCCCCAGCAGCAAGAGGTCACGAGTTCGCATCGCCGATCGTCCTTTCGAGTTCTGCAGTTGCCGACCAGTAGCCGGAGAGTGCATCGGTGAAGTTGTGCCGGGCGGAGGAGAGCCGTGCCTCGGCCTCGAGGACGTCGTTCAGCAGCTTCGCGTCCTCGCGGTACTTGTTCTTGGTGTCGAAGAGGTACGCGCTGGCGGCCTCCTCGGAGACGCGGGCCGCCTCGAGCCTGGCCGCCGCGTCACGCACCGCGCGCCAGGCCTTTCCGACCTGGACTCCGACCTGCTCCTGGTTCTCCTTCCGCGACTCGCGGGCCTGCGCGGCGGCGACGCCCTGCTCGTGCGCCTCGTGGAACCGGCGCCCCCAGTCCCACGGCTCCCAGGACAGTGTCACGAAGGCGGTGGCGACCTCCTTGGGGATGACCTGGTAGTTGATGTTCCGGGTGTAGGAGGCGCCCACGCTGACGTCGGGGATCCACTGCGAGTCGGCGATCTTCCGGCTCGTCTCGGCCCGCTCGATGGTCAGCGAGCTCTTCTTGATCTCGGGGCGGTTGGCGATTGCCCGCTGGCGGGCATCCTCGAGCGGAAGCTCGTTTCGGCTCGCCACCAGCTCCGACGGGGTGGCGACGCGGTAAGGGGTGCCCAGCTCGCGACCGAGCAGCTGGTTCAGCCGCTCGTGCTGGGTGTCCAGGTCGTTCTCGCTGGCCGACAGCCGCTGGCGTTCGCGGGCGAGTCGCGCCTTCACCTCCAGCGACTCCGAGCGGAGGACGCGGCCCTCGGTGAGGTAACGCGAGGTGAGGGCGTCCACGTCCTCGATGGCCTTGACCAGATCGCGAAGGGCGGCGATGCCGGCGGCGGTCGCCGACAGGTCGTAGTAGACGGACTTCACCTCGGCGACGATCCGCTGCCGCTCCTTCCGGAGCTCCTCGGCGGAGATCTCGTAATCCAGCCGGAGGCTGTCGAGCTTCAGCGCCAGCCGGTACTGCTGGGTGATGGGCTGCGAGACGCTGGCGACCACGTTTCCGAAGAAGCCCGTGGGGACGTTGATCGAGGTGGTGGTGCTCGGGATCGGCCCAGTCGCGGCGTAGCTGCCCCAGGCCCCGGCCGGGAACGCGAAGTCCATGGACTTGAGCGTCCGAGTTCCGGTGGCCTCGAACTTGAAGCCCGGGTAACGCTGGGTGCGAAGCGCGGCGATCTGCTCGTCGACCCGGTTCAGCTCGAGCGCGCTCGAGGCGATGGAGTGGTTTTCTCCCCGGGCGATGGACACCGCGT
>DASXGF010000450.1:0-7897 GCA_036489275.1 Myxococcaceae bacterium
GTCGTTGACCCGGGAGGAGATGACCTCGTTGAGGGTCTCCTTGGCGACGAAGATGCGGTTGTTGGGCCGGAAGTCGGCCGCCTCCATCGAGGTGGAGAGGTCGAGGGCGATCATGATGTCGATGCCCTCGACCGAGAGATCCCGCACCCGTGCGCCCACCGTCTGGGGCCGGGCGAGCGCCAGCACCGCGAGGGTCACCGCCGCCATCCGGAGGAGCGGGAGCCCGCGCCGGAGGATGCCGCGCAGGCCCGGCTTGCCCACTGCCAGCATCCGCGTGACCGGATAGCGCAGCGCCGCGACCCGGTGACGGGCAACCCACACCGACCAGGCCCCCACCAGCGGGACCAGGAGGAGGAGCCAGAACGCCTCCGGGCTCTTCCAGGTGAAGGCGCTCACGCCGGGGCGACCTCCGGACCGGTGGGCGGCCGCGGGGCCGCCGGAGAAGGCCGCGGGCGGGTGGATTCGACGAGGGCGCGGGCGAAGGCGAGCGCGCCGGTGCAGGCCGGGACCGGGACCTCGCCGCGGGCGTAGCGGGCCACGTCGCACTGATCGACGAAGCGACGGAGGGCCTCCTCGTCGACGCCGGGCAGGCGCCGCCGGTCCACCTCGCGGAGGAGCTCGCCGCTGGTGCACTCCAGCGCGTCGAAGGCGAAGCGCTCGCCGAGGTAGCCGCGGACCAGGCCGTTGAGGAGGAAATGGAACTCGCGCTGGAGGCCGCGCTGAGGAAGGCCCTCGGCCTCCAGCGCGTCCAGGGCCTGCAGCGTCCGCTGGTCGAGCGGGAGCGGTGGAGCGGCCGGGAGCGCGTGGCGCGGCCGGTTGCGCCAGGCGCGCACCGCGAGCCACACGAGCGCGGCCAGCGCCACGGCTCCGGCGAACGCCCAGAGCAGCCGCCAGCTGCGGACCGGCACGTCCTCGTTGGGCTTGATGTCCTCCAGCTTCGCGCCGAGCTGGTCCGCATCCTTCGGCAGGCTGCTCTTGCCCTCGATGTCGGGACCGTCGATGCGGGCGACGCCGCCGCCCGAGGCATCGAGCACGTCGAAGGTTAGGGTCGGGAGCACGTGGCTGCCGAGCTCGAAGAGCGCCATCTTGAGGAGATAGGTGGTGGTGCTCTCCGTCTTCCCGTCCGAGCGCGTCCGGCTCTGCTCGATGAGCTCGTAGCCGCCGAGGTCGCGCGGCGTGCGCAGCTCCCACCGCTGCCCCGGCGGATGGTGGAGGGTGATGCGGTAGACGAACGGGTCGCCGAGCCGCACCTTGTCCGGGATGACCTGCCGGTCGACGGAGAGCGGCTCGATGCTGCGCTCGACCCCGGCATCGACAGCGGCCGGAGCGGGGGCCGCGGGCGCCTGGGCCTGCGCGGCGGCCGGAGCGAGGGCGAGCAGCCCGCTCACTGCAAGCGCTCGGAATGCGCCCTTCATGCGGCGAGCCTCCGGGCGCGCGCGCGGAAGAAGCGGACGAGCGCCTCGCCGTGGTCCTCGCCGGCGCGCAGCTCCACCGAGTCCAGCTCCAGCTTCCGGAACACCCGGGTGCGCTCCGCCCGGGCCCGCGCCACCCCGGCCTGGAACGACCGGCGCACCGCCGGCGACGAGGTGTCCACCAGCGCCCGCTGCCCGGTCTCGGGGTCTTCCACCTCCACCAGCCCGAGGGCTGGAAACGCCTCCTCCATCGGGTCGCGCAGCACCACCGGCACGACGTCGTGCTTCATCCGCGCGGTCCGCAGCGGCGACTCGTACCCGTCGAGCAGGAAGTCGGAGATGACGAAGAGCACCGTCCGACGCTTCGTCACCCGGCTCAGCCAGGCCAGCGCGAGCTGGAGGTCCGTCCCCTTCCCCTTCGGCCGGAAGGAGAGGATGTCGCTCACCAGCCGCAGCACGTGCTTTCGTCCTTTGCGCGGCGGAATCACCTTCTCCACCCGGTCGCTGAAGAGCAGGAGCCCCACCCGGTCGTTGTTGGCGATGGCGGAGAAGGCGATCTGCGCGGCCACCTCGGCGGCCATCTCGGACTTCCGCGTCCCCCGCGAGCCGAACTCCTCCGACGCCGAGACGTCCACCAGCATCACCACCGTGAGCTCGCGCTCCTCGGTGAACACCTTCACGTGCGGCGAGCTGGTGCGCGCGGTCACGTTCCAGTCGATGGAACGGATGTCGTCGCCCGCCTGGTAGGGGCGCACCTCGCTGAAGGCCATCCCCCGCCCCTTGAAGACGGAGTGGTACTGCCCCGCCAGGAGCGCGGAGACGACCTGGCGGGTGGCGATCTCCAGGCGGCGGATCCGCCGGATGAGCTCCCGGGGAAGCATCGGAGGCCTAGTGCTCCGGTCGGAGCACTTAGGGAACCTCGACCTTGTCGAACACGCGCTGCACCACCTGCTCCGGTGTGAGCTCCTCGGCCTCCGCCTCGTAGGTGAGCGTCACCCGGTGCCGCAGCACGTCCATGCCCACCGCCTTCACGTCCTCCGGAGTGACGAAGCCCCGGTGGCGCAGGAAGGCGTGGGCGCGGGCGGCGAGCGACAGGAACAGCGTCGCCCGCGGGCTCGCCCCGAAGTCGATGGCGTCCTTGAGGTCCTGGAGGCCGAAGCGCCCGGGCTCACGGGTCGCCCAGACGATGTCGAGGATGTAGTCCTTCACCTTGTCGTCCACGTAGATCTGATGAACGACTCCCCGGGCGCTGGCGATCTGCTCCGGGCTCACAACCGGGGTCGCCCGAGGGACCTCCACCCCGGCCATCCGGTCCATGATGACCCGCTCCTCCTCGCGGGTCGGGTAGCCCACGATGACCTTGAGCATGAAGCGGTCGAC
This sequence comes from Myxococcaceae bacterium, assembly GCA_036489275.1. Lineage (GTDB taxonomy): Bacteria > Myxococcota > Myxococcia > Myxococcales > Myxococcaceae > RPRB01. The sequence goes on from DASXGF010000450.1 coordinate 2,793, forward strand.
CTGGGCCTCGGGCAGAGGGTAGGTGCCCTCCTGCTCGATCGGGTTCTGGGTGGCGAGGACGATGAACGGGCTGGGGAGCGCGTAGCTGTGCTCGCCGATGGTGACCTGCCGCTCCTGCATCGCCTCGAGCAGCGCCGACTGCACCTTGGCAGGGGCGCGGTTGATCTCGTCGGCGAGGATGACGTTCGCGAAGACCGGCCCGTGCCGGACGGTGAACTCGCCGGACTGCTGGTTGTAGATCATCGTTCCCACCAGGTCTGCGGGCAGCAGATCCGGGGTGAACTGGATGCGCTGGAACCGGGCGCTGATCCCGTCGGCGAAGGTCCGGACGGTCAGGGTCTTCGCCAGCCCCGGCACCCCTTCGAGCAGCACGTGCCCGTTGGCGAGCAGGCCGATGAGCACCCGCTCGATCATCTGACGCTGACCCACGATGACCTTCCCCGCCTCGGCGGCGAGGAGGTCCACGAACGCGCTCTCTTCCCGGACCCGCTCGGTGAGGGCACGGATGTCGATGTTCAGAAATGGCTCCTGGATGTGTGCGGGCGGCGGACTGTAGGTTCCGGGCCTTGGGCCCCGCAACACATGGGACTCACTCGCATTCCGGCTTGTGGCAGCCGTGCTGCGGAGAGTCCCTGGGTTCACTCCCAGTACGTCCGTTGACAGCCCACGGTGTGGACGTGGTCTCCTCTCCTCTGCTGTGGCCAAGGGGAGGTCGCTGTAATGATGACATCGTCGCGCGCCGAGGCGCTGATGCTTTTGCCGGACTGGGCCAGACGGCTCTCCGCAAAGGGAACGGTGGACTTCACCGAGACCCTGCAAGGCACCTGGCGGCGTGACGGGGAGGAGCTGGATCGCCCGATCCAGCTGATCCTGAGACACACCGCCACGAGCGCGCGCCAGCTGCTCGAGTCGGGCGCGATGGAAACCGAGGGCGAGGTGTCGCTCGACGGTCTGACCTTCGCGGTGCGGGGAACGCGCCGGGTGTCCTGGCGGACCGGTCGGGTGGACATCGACCTCGTCTCGGACAGCCACCGGTTCATCGGCGGGCTCCACAACCTGCTGTGGAAGGGTGAGCCGCACCGGTTCCGGATCGAGACGCCCACCGGCGCTCCGGTCGGGGACGCGATCCTCAGGCCGCGCCGCGCGGTCGAGGCCGACGTCCGCGAGGCGGAGCCGGCGGCGCCCTAGTCCCTCGCCTGCTCAGTCCTCGTCGTCGAGGTCGTGATCGTGGTCGTCCGACGACCCCGGGACAGCGGGTGCGTCCACGTCGAGCTCCTGGCTCCGCCGGCCGTCGGAGGTCCCCACCTCGGCGGCGGCGTCGAAGCCCCTGAGGAAAGGCGCGACGACCGAGCTCGACACCACCGCGGCCGCGAGACCGGACAGCGTCTCGCGACCCCGGGCGTCCGAGGCCAGGGTGCGTTCGAGGAAGCCGGGGACCCTCCGCTCGGCCCGCGTCGCGGCACGCATCACCAGCGCGGGTTCGCTGGGAACGACCACGCCCGTCTCGAGCGAGGCGAGCCCCGAGCGCAGCCGCTGGAGCACCTCCGAGCGGGGAAGGTCCCCGAGCGAGTCGAGCGCACGCGAGTGCACCTCGGCCAGCGTCTCCGGCGGCGCCTTGCCGACGAGGAAGCGCCAGCGCGCGAGCGCCCCCTCCGGAGTGAGCGGTCGTTCGTCCCCCTCCCGTGCACGGCGGCCCCGGAGGAGCCTGTCGAGCAGTCCCATGTCGTGTCCGGTCCGGATCAAACACCGCCTGCGCCCGGACCCGCCAGAGATTCGACCGGACTGGCGGGTCCGGTGAGCGCCTCACCGACCCGCCACCGCCCCACCACCCGGGCGAGGAACAGGGCGTCGACCGCGATGAGGAGCCAGTCGAAGGGGAGCCGGAACCTGATCCGGGTGAAATACACCGCGTAGGCCATTCCCCCACCGAGGTAGAGCGCCAGCAGCAGCAGCTCCAGGGACGACAGCCGGTCCCGTCGCGCCAGCGCGAGCCGCACGACCAGGATCGACATCAGAAGCCCGTAGCCCAGCAGCATGGCCGCGTCCCGCTGCCAGCGCGGACCCGCACCGGAGCCGCCGGGTACGAGCCGGTCGCTCGCCAGCTGGTTCGTGGGGGCGAACCAGTACAGGAGCTTGCGCCCGTAGAGGGCAGCGGCCTCTCCGGGGTTCTCGCCGATCCAGCGGAGGGCGGCCCGGGTCAGGATCCGGTCACGCTCCACCTCGCCTTTCCCGATGACCTGAAGGCGCACCCCGGGCGGCCAGCGCACCTCGGATGTCGCCTGGTCGTGACGCACGTAGGGGCCGTTGCCCGCGAGCAGGTTGAAGCCGGAGCTGGTGGCGATGCCGACCACCGCGCCGAGGACGAACGAGTTGCGGAGCACCCAGAGTCCGACGAGGCCGGCGACCGTCAAGAGCGTGAGGCCGACCTGATGCCAGGCTCCACGACGGGTAGCCAGCATCCACACCGCGACGACGGGAAGGAGCAACAGATGGATCGGCACGGTGAGCGCGAGCGCTGCCAGCGTCCCCCCGAGGAGGGCGAAGCGGGGCCACCTCGCATCGGGACCGAGCGCCTCGAGCTGCCGGACGGCGCCGACCAGCAAGAACGCCGAGAGCGTCTGCGCATACAGCGTCCCGGCGGTGTAGAGCAGGACCGGGTAGAGAAGGACGAGGAGCACCGCCACCGCCCCGCCGAGCCTTCCTCCGCGCCGGACCACCAGGTCGTGGAGCAGCCAGAGCGTCAGCGCGAGGAGACCGGCATTGGCCACGCGCAGCAGCGCGTACTCCCCTCCCATCCATCGGAACGGAACCTGGAACCAGACGTAGCCCGGCGCGCGGTAGGCAGTGGGTCTCAGCGCGCCGACCGGGAGCGCCCGATCGAACCCCTCGACCTCGGGGCGGTTGGTGTGGGCGAACGTCCCGTGGAAGGCGAGGTTCCCGCTGAGGTCGAGGAAGGACGCCTCGTCCAGCGACTTCATCCGGGGCCCGTCCTGCACGGCCATCACGCCACCGGCGGCCACGAGGAAGCCCATCGCCAGACCGAGCACGAGGCGTGGGCGCTCCGCGATGTACACGAGCCGGGTGAGGAATGACCGCATCGGGTCTCTCGCCGTGGATCTACCGTCGGTCGCCGCGATCCACCAGCCGGGCAAGCGCCCGGAGCCACCGTTGGGCTTAGGCTCGCGCGTGGTGGAAGAAGCGACGATCCGGCCGGCACGCCCACCCGACCCCGAAGCCCCCGCGCCCGACGACTCGCCGAGCTCGCAGGTGCAGTCGCTCGATGTCGCGGCCGGACCCGGGTCGCGCCGGGAGCTCGCCCTCCGGGTGTCGCTCGCGCTGTTCCCGTGCGCAGTGCTCGTGGCCTGCCTACGCCCGGTCCTCGGCGCCTTCCCGACCGGGTGGGTCGTGCCGCTCGCCATGACCTTCGGAAGCTCCCTGATGCTGGTCTCGCTCGCCCGTCAGACGCTGGGCAGGCGCGGCTTCCTCGTCTTCTGGGCGGTGTACGGCCTGGCCTGGACCGGAGTGGCGTGGCACGGGATGCACTTCCATCGCGCGCCCCGGCCTGCGGCCGTGTTCATGAACCTGGAGGAGATCTCCAGCGTGCCGCTGCCGGGATGGAACGAGGTGCCGTGGGCCTTCCTGATCGCGGCCCTGGGCCTCGGCCTGCTCGCGCGTCGGCCCTCCCCGCGCGGGCGGGGTCCGCGCCTGGCCACCCTCGGAGCGGTCGCGCTGTGCGCAGCCCTGCAGGGGTACGCGTTCCTCCGCTACCAGACGCGCGACATGCTCCGGTACTCCGAGTACCGCGACCTGGCCCGCACCCATGGGCTGGAGGGTGCGGTGATCCTCGATGCGCTCGACATCCTGCGGAGCGCGAGATCGGGCTCGACGCTGAGCGAGCTCCGGCGCGACGCGGCGGAGAATCCAGCCCGGGCGCTCCCGCTCGACCCGGTCCGGGTGAGCCGGATGGTGCTCGTCCAGGTCGAGAGCCTCGATCGCGAGGCGCTCACGGCCGAGACGGCCCCGGCGCTCACCGCTCTCTGGCAGAGGGCGACCCGCGGCCTGGTGTCCGCGGACCGCACCTCGGTCTCCGGCAGCTCGAGCGCGGACTTCCAGCTGCTCACCGGTCTCCGCGCGCGTTCCGGCGTCCCCGTCTACCGGCTCGGCTGGGTCGCGGCCGGGGACACCCTTCCCGAGCATGCCCTGGCCCGCGGGTTCGCCTTTCACGCCTACCACGGCAACGATCGGAACTTCTGGAACCGTGGACCCTTCTTCTCGTCCGTCCACGCGACCTTCCACAGCGCCGAGTCCATCCCCGCCTCCGAGCCGTCACGCTGGGGGCGCGCGGACGGGGACCTGTTTCGCTTCGCGGCGGCGCGCCTCCGGCAAGAGGACCGGGCCGTGCACTTCCTGATCACCCTCTCCACCCACGCCCCCTACGACCTGGTCATTCCCTCCGGACCGCTGGAGCACGCGCCGGTGCGGACGCGCTATATCGCCTCGATGCGCTACACAGACGGAGCGCTGGGGACGTTCCTCCGCGCGCTCCCTGGGGACGGCACGACCCTGGTGGCGATCTACGGCGACCACCCCTCGGGGCTCTTCGAGAAGCTCGGCGCCGAGGAGTCTCCGGTGCCGCTCATCCTGGGAACGCTCGCAGCGGAAGGCGCGCTCGCCCCGCTCACCGCTCGCGGTCAGCCGATCCAGGAGCTGCCGGGGACCTACGAGCTTCCGGCGCTGCACCGCTTCCTCCTGGGCTGCCTCGATGCGTCGGCGCCCTGAGCGCGTCCCTCTTCTCGCGGTCGGGCTCGTGGTCGGTCTGGTCGCGGTCCTGGCCGCCCGTCCCGGAGTGGGCAGCGTGCGCTGGACGCTGCGCGGGCTGGTGGAGCTGCAGCGCCTCCCTCCGGCCGCGCCGCTGCGGCCTCCCCCGGCTCCTCCGCGGATCGCGCACGGCGCCGGTGCGCTCGAGGGGCGTCCCACCCCCAACAGCCTCGAGGCCCTGGAGCGGAACCACGCCCGCGGCGTGCGCTGGTTCGAGGTGGACTTTCTCCCCGACGCGAGCGGCGCCTGGTGGGCCGTTCACGACTGGGAACAGGGCAGCACGGCCC
>DASXGF010000561.1:0-4502 GCA_036489275.1 Myxococcaceae bacterium
GACATTCCCACCTCTCGCGCGAAGCGGGCGCTGAAGGTCCCGAGGCTGGAGAACCCGAGGCGCAGGGAGATGTCGGTGACCGACTCCTTGCTGTCGAGGAGCAGCGTCTTGGCGCGGTCGAGCCGGGCACGCACCGCGACCTGGTGGGGCGTGTCGCCGAACACTGCCTTGAACCGCCGGATGAAGTGGTGAGGGGAAAGGCCGCTCTCGGCAGCGAGCCGGCGGATGCGCAGCGGCTCCTCGCCGGCGGCCCGGAGCCGCGCGCGTGCCCTGCACAGAGCCTCCAGGCCGTCCCGGTCCAGCATGGCGCCGGAGCTTCGGACTCCACGCGCCCACGCTCAAGCGAACACCCGGAGTATGAGCGCCCAGGGAACGCTCCCCGCCCTGGACCGCGGGGGCGCTGTCGACCCTGCCCAGGGCCTCGTCCCCGGCGCTCAGACGCAGGTCGCAAGCGGGAAGGACGACTCGCACGTCCGCCACCCGGGACCGGAGTCACCGGCGCTCCGGCTCGGGTCGGTGGGGACTCTCTGCACAGGCCGGGACGATCCAGCGAGGATCGTCGGTGGAGCGCAGAGCTCGATGGACCGCATCACAGTCCTCTTCGTCGACGATGATCACTTCATCCGTGGAGCCTACGGAGATCTGCTTCGCGACGAGGGCTTCACAGTGGTCGAGGCGGCCGACGGCTGCGAGGCGCTCGAGGCGGCGATCGAGATCTCCGGCGAGGTGCTGCTGGTCCTCGACCAGGAGATGCCGTGCATGCAGGGCACGGAGGTGCTGGACGTGCTCGACCAGCTTCCCGATGCGAGCCGGTTCCGGGTGGTGATCATCTCCGGTTCGGGCAACATCGAGATGTACACGCTTCCTCGCCGTGGCGTCCGCGTGCAGGCGGTGGTGCCGAAGCCGTTCACCGCCGACGAGCTTCTCCGCACGCTCCACAAGCTCGCGGCCTGAGCCGCGGCGAAGGTGCCAGACACCTCGTCACGGCGAAGCGACGGACTGCGCCTCGATCTTGCGCTGATGGCGGCGCACCTCGGCGACGAGGAAGGCCGCCGCGGCAGCGACGACGCCGACGTCGTCGAGCCAGCCAAGGACGGGAATCGCGTCCGGGATGAGGTCGAGCGGCCAGATGACGTAGGCCACCGCCGCCACGCCGGCGAGCTTCCGCCAGGCCGCCACCCCCGGGTCACGAAGGTAGCTCCAGAGCTTGCCGACGGTGCGGGTGCGCTCGAAGGCCACGGTCACGACTCCCCGCCCTCGGTGGGCCCGGAGCTCTGCGGCTCGACCGGTGGGGTGATCTCCTCACCGTTGCCGCCGTCGCCGTTCTCCTCACTCGACTCGGGGAGCTTGGAGATGCTGCTCACCTTCTCGCCGGTGCTCTCCAGGGTGATCAACCGGACGCCCTGCGTGTTCCGGCCGATGACCGAGATGTCGTGTACCTTGATCCGGATGAGCATGCCGCCGTTGGTGACGAGCATCACCTCGTCGCGATCCTTCACCTGGGCCAGGCCGACCACGTTGCCGTTTCGCTCGGTGGTCTTGATGTCGATGATGCCCTTGCCGCCGCGGCCCTGGACCCGGTACTCGGCCTCCTCGGTGCGCTTGCCGTAGCCGTTCTCGGTGACGGTGAGGATGGTGGTGCCCGGCTCGACCACGTCGGCGCCCACCACCTCGTCGCCTTGCTCGAGGGTGATGCCCTTCACGCCGTAGGCCTGGCGGCCCATGGAGCGGACCTCGCTCTCCCCGAAGCGGATGCTCATCCCCTGCGCGGTGGAGAGCAGGACGTCCTTGGTGCCGTCGGTGATGAACACCGCGACCAGCGAGTCGCCGTCATCCACGCCGAGGGCGATGATCCCCGCCGAGCGCACGTTGGAGAACGCGTTGAGGTCGGTGCGCTTCACCACGCCCTTGCGGGTGACGAAGAACACGAACCGCCCGTCCTCGAAGCTCTTGGTCACGAGGATCGAGGCAAGCTTCTCGCCCTCGCCCATCTGGACCACGTTGATGATCGGCTTGCCGCGCGCCGTGCGGCTCGCCGCCGGGATCTCGTGCACCTTGAGCCAGTAGAGCTTGCCCCGGGTGGTGATGGGCATCAGGTAGGCGTGGGTGCTGGCGACGAAGAGGTCGGAGACGAAATCGTCCTCCTTCATCGATGCGCCGGTCTTCCCGCGCCCGCCGCGCCGCTGGGACCGGTACTCGGTGAGCGGGCTGCGCTTGACGTATCCGGCGTGGGACACGGTGACCACCATGTCCTCCTCGGCGATCAGGTCCTCGCTGGTGAGCTCGGACGCCTCGCCGGTGATCTCGGTGCGCCGCGCGTCGCCGAACTTCTCCCGGACCTCGTGGAGCTCGCTCTTCACAACGTCGAGGAGCGAGGACTCGTTCTCGAGGATGTCGCGCAACCGCGCGATCTCCCGGGTGAGCGAGATGAGCTCGTTGAACAGCTCCTCGCGCTGGATCCCGGTGAGGCGCTGCAGCCGCATCTCGAGGATCTGCTTGGCCTGCTCCTCGCTGAACCCGCCGTCCTCGTAGCGGTGCTGGAGCCCGCCGTAGCTCGGCTCCTCCGCCCGCGCCCGGGCAACCAGCTGCTCCATCTGGGCCTTCGCCGCGTCCAGGTCGAGGCGGGGCAGATCGACGAACCGCTCGTGCTCGTAGAGCGACGGGGAGAGCACGTGGATGAGGCCCCACCGGGCCTCGTCCGGGTCGCGGGAGCGGCGGATGATGGTGATGACCAGGTCGATGATGTCCTGCGCGACCAGGAGGCCTTCCACCACGTGCATCCGGCGCTCGGCGTTGCGCAGCTCGAAGCGGCTGCGACGAGTGACGACTTCCCGGCGGTGGCTGACGAAGCGCTCGAGCAGCTCCCGGAGGTTCAGCGTGCGCGGCTGGCCCCCGTCGATGGCCAGGAGCACGATGCCGAAGGTGGTCTGCAGCGGCGTGTTGGCAAAGAGGTTGTTGAGCACCACTCCGGAGATCGCGTCGCGCTTGAGCTCGAGAACCAGCCGCATGCCGCGGCGGTCAGACTCGTCGCGAATCTGGCTGATGCCTTCGATCTTCTTGTCCCGGACCAGCTCGGCGATCTTCTCGGTGAGACGGGCCTTGTTCACCTGGTAGGGAATCTCGTTGATGACGATCGACTCGCGCTCGCCCTTGGCCGCGGTCTCGATGACGTGCCGGGCACGGAGGGTGATCTGGCCGCGTCCGGTCTCGTAGGCGCGCTGGATGCCGTCGCGACCGAGGATGAAGCCGAAGGTCGGGAAGTCCGGGCCGGGGATGTGCTGCATCAGCTCGCGGACGGTGGCCTTGGGGTGGTCGATGAGGTGCAGCGTCCCGTCGATGACCTCCCGCATGTTGTGGGGCGGGACGTTGGTGGTCATGCCCACCGCGATGCCCGAGCTCCCGTTGACCAGGAGGTTAGGGAAGCGCGTCGGGAGGACCAGCGGCTCCTTGGTGGAGTCGTCGAAGTTCGGGCCGAAGTCGACGGTCTCCTTGTCGATGTCGGCGAGCATGGCCTCGGCCAGCTCGGTCATCCGGCACTCGGTGTAGCGGTACGCGGCGGCCGAGTCTCCGTCGACGCTGCCGAAGTTCCCCTGCCCGTCCACGAGCAGGTAGCGGAGGTTCCAGGGCTGGGCGAGGCGGACGAGCGCGTCGTAGACGCTCGCGTCGCCGTGCGGGTGGTACTTCTTGAGAACCTCGCCGACGACGCCGGCGCACTTGCTGTACTTGCGGTTGTGGAGCAGCCCCTCGTCCTGCATCGCGTACAGGATGCGGCGGTGCACGGGCTTCAGGCCGTCGCGCACGTCGGGAAGGGCCCGACCCACGATGACGGACATCGAGTAGTCGAGGTAGCTCCGGCGCATCTCGTCCTCGATGTTGATCGGGATGAGATCACCGGCGCCGCCACCCGGCGGAGAGGGGGGCGGAGGAGGAGTCGAAGGGTCGTCGGACATGAGGGAGCTTCCCTCTACCTAACTGCCCGGAACCTTTGGGTCAATCGGCCTTTCGAGGTGTAACGAGGTGTCTGGCACCGCGGCCTCCTGGAGAGCCTCTCGGAGCCAGTGTTTGCGGCCCTCCTGGAAGCCTGCTCGCTCGCTTTGGGCGCCCTGCGCTCGCTAGAACACCCGGCCATGGCGGAGTACACGACGCGAGACCTCACCAGCATTCCCGAGGGACTTCCGGTCCCCGTCGACGACGGCCGGGCGCGGCACCTGACCGGCCTTGCAGTGCCGTCCATCCCATTGCAGGCGACCACCGGCGAGCGGATCGACCTCTCGACCGTTCCGGGACGCGCCGTCGTCTTCGCCTATCCGCGCACGGGGCAGCCAGGACAGCCGCCGCTGGTGCCGGACTGGGACCTCATCCCGGGAGCGCGGGGGTGCACGCCGGAGACCTGCGCCTTCCGCGACCTCGCCGGGGACTTCGGCGAGCTGGGCATCCGGGTCTTCGGGCTCAGCACCCAGGAACCGGCTTACCAGCGCGAGCTCGCCGAGCGGCTTCACCTT
>DASXGF010000585.1:0-1871 GCA_036489275.1 Myxococcaceae bacterium
GTGATGCTCGGCACCTACGCCCTCTCCGCCGGCTACTACGACGCCTATTATCTGAAAGCGCAGAAGGTCCGCACGCTCATCAAGAGGGACTTCGAGGACGCCTTCCGCACCGTGGACGCTGTGCTCTCGCCGACCTCGCCCACTCCCGCCTTCCGCATCGGGGAGAAGGTGAGCGACCCGCTGGCGATGTACCTGAACGACGTGTTCACCCTGCCGTGCAACCTGGCCGGCCTTCCGGGGATGAGCGTCCCCTGCGGCTTCACCAAGGCGAGCCTGCCCATCGGTCTACAGATTCTCGGGCGGCCCTGGGACGAGGCGCGGGTGCTGCGCATCGGCCGGGCGTTCGAGCGCGAGCACGACTTCCACCGGCGCTCGCCGCCCCTGGGGGCCGCATGAGCGTGGCCGACTTCCAGCCGGTCATCGGGCTCGAGGTGCACGCCCAGCTCCTGACCCGGAGCAAGATCTTCTGCGGCTGCTCCACCGAGTTCGGCGCGCCACCCAACGCGCACACCTGCGCGGTGTGCCTGGGGATGCCCGGTGTCCTCCCGGTGCTGAACGAGAAGGTGGTGGAGTTCGCAGTGCGCGTGGGCCGGGCGCTCGAGTGCCGGATCAATCCGGTCAGCATCTGGGCGCGGAAGAACTACTTCTACCCGGACCTGCCGAAGGGCTACCAGATCAGCCAGTACGACCAGCCGCTCTGTCAGCACGGCGGGCTGGAGATCGACACCGACGATGGGCCGCGGCGGATCCGCATCCTTCGCATCCACCTCGAGGAGGATGCGGGGAAGAACGTCCACGACGCGGGCGGCGGCGAGAGTCTGGTGGACCTGAACCGCTCCGGCGTCCCGCTGATCGAGATCGTCAGCGAGCCGGACATCCGCTCGAGCACCGAGGCGTCCGAGTACCTCAAGGCGCTCCGCGACGTCCTGGTCTACCTCGGCGTGAACGACGGCAACCTCGAGGAAGGCAGCTTCCGTTGCGACGCCAACGTCTCGGTGATGCCGAAGGGCTCTACGAAGTACGGACAGAGGGTGGAGCTGAAGAACATCAACTCCTTCCGCTTCGTGCAGAAGGCCATCGACTACGAGATCGGCCGGCAAGTGGAGCTGATCGAGTCCGGCGGGAAGGTCGCCCTCGAGACCCGGCTGTTCGACGCGGTGAAGGGCGAGACGCGGAGCATGCGCAGCAAGGAGGAGGCGCACGACTACCGGTACTTCCCCGAGCCGGACCTGCCGCCACTGCGCATCCCCCCGGGCTACGTGGAACGCATCGAGCGCGAGCTGCCCGAGCTGCCCCGGGCGAAGCTGCAGCGCTTCGTCACCAGCTACGCGCTTCCGGCGTACGACGCGAAGATCCTCGTCGGGGACCGGCCGCTGGCGGACCTCTTCGAGAAGGTGCAGGCGGCGTACGGCGGACCTGCGAAGAAGCTGGCCAACTGGTTCACCGGCGAGCTTCTTCGCCTCCTGAAGGAGGAGTCCACCGCGCTCTCCACGCTGCGCTTCTCACCCGAGCACTTCGCCACTCTCTTGAAGATGGTGGACGCCGGCGAGCTCTCGAACAATGCAGCGAAGGACGTCTTCTCCGAGATGTTCCGCACCGGCCGGTCGCCGAAGGACATCGCGGGGGAGAAGGGGCTGTTCCAGGTCCAGGACACCGGCGCGGTGGACGCGGCGGTCGATGCGGTGCTGGCGGCGAACCCCGGCGAGGTCGAGAAGTACCGCTCCGGAAAGAAGCAGGTGCTCGGCTTCCTCGTCGGCCAGGTGATGAAGGCGATGAAGGGGAAGGGCAACCCCGCGCTGGTCAACGCCGCGCTGAGGGCAAAGCTCGGCGACTGACACCCGGAGGGGAAGATGCGGGTATCAGTCGCCGTC
>DASXGF010000607.1:0-4158 GCA_036489275.1 Myxococcaceae bacterium
TGTGCATGATCCGGAGGTAGTCGTCGAGGTTGGAGACGTTCTCCGCCCGGGCGGTGATCATCTCCACGAACTCGAAGTAGTTCTTCGTCGGCAGCTTGAAGCCCTGGCTGTGGGCGAGCGACCAGAGCACGTGCGGGGCGACCGCTCCGCCGACGTGGATGTGCAGGTCGATGAGCTCGCGAGACATGGCTGGCGACGAGGCTACCAGACGAGAGGCACGTCCGTGGCGGGCTCCGGCGGTCGCCCGGGTCGTGTAGTGTGCCCCGCCATGGCAGCGACACTCATCGATGGAAAGGCGATCGCCCTCAAGGTCAGGCAGGAGGTGGCCCAGGCAACCCGGGAGCTGAAGGCGCGCACCGGCCGCGTTCCCGGGCTGTCGGTCATCCGGGTGGGCGAGGATCCGGCGAGCAAGATCTACGTGACGGGCAAGCAGAAGGCCGCCGCCGAGGTGGGCTTCGAGGCCAGCGAGCACCACTTCCCCGAGACGGCCTCGCACGCCGAGGTCCAGGCGCGACTCGAGGCCCTCAACGCCGATCCCGCGGTGCACGGCATCCTCGTGCAGCTCCCGGTGCCGAAGCAGGTGAACTCCGAGGCGCTCCTCAAGGTCCTTCGCCCGGACAAGGACGCAGACGGGCTCCATCCGTTCAACGCGGGGCTGCTCGCCCAGGGGCGTGACGCGACGGTGGCCTGCACCCCGCTGGGCGTGATGCGAATGCTCCAGGAGATCGACTGCAAGCCCCGAGGAAAGCGCGCGGTCGTGGTCGGGCGGAGCATCCTGGTGGGCCGGCCGATGGCATTCCTCCTGCTCAACGCCGATGCCACGGTGACGATCTGCCACAGCAAGAGCGACCTGGCCGCGGAGGTCCCCCGGGCGGACATCCTGGTTGCCGCGGTGGGCGTGCCCGAGCTCATCAAGGGCGCCTGGGTGAAGCCCGGCGCCGTGGTGATCGACGTGGGCATCAATCGCCTCCCCACCGGCAAGCTGGTCGGTGACGTGGAGTTCGCCGCGGCGGCCGAGCGCGCCTCCCACATCACTCCCGTCCCGGGCGGCGTGGGGCCGATGACCATCGCCATGCTGCTCTCCAACACGCTCCGCAACGCCCGCGCGCTGCTCGGCGCCTGAGCTCCGGGCGCGCCCACACCCGGGTGGGTCATGCCGTCCCGCCCAGTGGTGCGTCCGTGCCACCGCATGGCGCGCCCCGGGCTGCTATGAGACCCCCACATGCTTGCACTCGTGCTCCCGTACGTGGAGCTCCCGGACTTCCACCTCTTCGGCCTGACCATCCATCCGTTCGGCATCTTCGCCGCGCTCGGCGTCTACACCGGCGCGGTCCTCACCGTCCGTGCGGGCCGGGTGTATGGGCCGGGCGACACGAAGTCCCTCTCCGAGGTGTTCACCTGGGCCCTCGTCGGAGGGCTGCTCGGGGCCCACCTCCTCCACGTCCTCGGCTACCACCCCGAGCTGCTCCGCACGCAGGGACCGCTGGTGCTGCTGAAGATCTGGGACGGCGTGTCCTCGATGGGCGGGGTGCTCGGTGGCATGGCCGGCATCGCCATCTACTTCTGGCGAAAGCGCCTCCGGATCTACCCCTACTGGGACGCCCTGGCGCTCGGCACGGCGCCCGGCTGGACGGTGGCCCGGATGGGCTGCGCCGTCGTGCACGACCATCCTGGCATCCGCAGCAACGCCTGGTTCGCGGTGGCGTGGCCCGACGGCCCGCGGCTGGACATGGGGCTCATCGACTGCGTCCTGCTCCTCGTGATCAGCGCCGTCCTCTACCTCCTCGCCCGGAAACCCCGCGGGCAGGGCGCGCTGATGGGCGTCCTCGCCGTGACCTACTCGGTGCCACGCTTCTTCCTGGACTTCTTCCGGGCGACGGACCTGTCCTTCGTCGACGGGCGGATCCTCGGCCTGACCCCCGCGCAGTGGATCACCCCGCTCCTCGCGGCGCTCGGCGTCTACCTCCTGGTGAATGCGCGGCGGATGCCGCTGGCCTCGACGAGACCGGCCCCCACCGCGGAGGGCCAGGCTGGCGAACCTCCCGACCGACCGAAGCTGCTCAGCGCGTCGGAGGCGCAGGCGGAGGAAGCGAACCGACCCCACGCCCCTTCAGCGCGCTGACGATGAGCCGCGTCGCCGGGCTCTTGTTCAGCGTGTAGAAGTGGATGCCCGGGACACCGCGGGCGAGCAGCTCCATGCACTGCACGGTGGCGTGCGCGACGCCGAGCTGGACCACCGCGTCCGGATCGTCCCGGTACCGCTCGAGCTGGAGCACCAGCCGCATCGGCACCGTCGCCCCGCACAGCCGGATGAAGCGCTCCAGCTGCTCGATGTTGGTGATCGGCATGATGCCCGGGACGATGGGGACGTTGATCCCCACCCGGCGGGCCCGCTCGACGAAGTCGAAGTAGAAGGCGTTGTCGAAGAAGAGCTGGGTGATGACGAAGTCCAGCCCGGCGTCGACCTTGGCCTTGAGGTTCCTGAGATCGTCCTCGCGGAGCGGCGTCTCGACGTGGCCCTCCGGGTAGCCGGCCCCGCCGATGCACAGGTGGTGGTTCCGCTCGCGGATGAAGTGCACCAGCTCCGAGGCGTACCGAAACCCGCCGGCGGGAGCCTGGAACTCGCGCTCTCCGGCCGGCGGATCCCCCCGGAGCGCGAGCAGGTTCTCCACCCCCATCGCCAGGAACTGCTCCACCAGGGCCCCCAGCTCCTCCCGGCTGTGGCCCACGCAGGTGAGGTGGGCCATGGTCTCCAGCCCGGTGGCGCGAATCTCCCGCACCAGCTCCACGGTGCGGTCACGGGTGCTGCCCCCCGCGCCGTAGGTCACGGAGACGAAGCCGGGGTCCAGCGGCCGGAGGTCCTCGACCGTGCGGAGGAGCCCGCGATGGCCCTCCTCGGTCCTCGGGGGGAAGAACTCGAAGGAGAAGCAGGGGTCGGAGGGATTGAGCCGGTTGCGGATCTTCATCGCGCGTTGCCGGCATTCACTCTAGTCAGCGCGGGGGCGGCGCGCTCCACCGGAACGCCTTGATCGCCCCTCGGAGGGTAGGGTAGTCCGGCGCCCACATCCATGGCCCGCCAGACACCGCTCAACCGGCTTCACCGTGCGCTCGGAGCGCGGATGGTCGACTTCGCCGGCTGGGACATGCCCGTCCAGTACTCGGGTGTGGTCGCCGAGCACGAGGCGGTGCGGAACGCCGCCGGTCTGTTCGACGTCTCGCACATGGGGGAGATCGAGTTCCGTGGCGAGGGTGCGCTGGAGAGCGCCAACGCGCTCATCACCAACGACCTCGGCAAGGCCCACGACGGGCAGGCGGTCTATGCCGGCCTCCTGAATCACCAGGGCGGCTTCGTGGACGACGTGGTGGCGTACCGCTTCTCGCCCGAGCACATCCTCGTCTGCGTAAACGCCAGCAACCGGGAGAAGGACTTCGCCTGGATGACCGAGAACACCCCCCGGGTGCAGCCGGTCAACCGGAGCGACGACTTCGCCCAGCTCGCCATCCAGGGGCCGAAGGCGGCCTCCATCGTCCAGTCGCTGACCGACCTCCCGCTGGAGAGCATCCCCACCTACCGGTTCCGTGAAGGGACCGTGGCCGGCGTGCCCTGCATCGTCTCGCGGACCGGCTACACCGGCGAGGACGGCTTCGAGCTCTACTGCCCATCGGACCGCGCCGAGGCCCTGTGGAACGCGCTGCTCGAGGCTGGACGTCCGGCGGGGCTGGTCCCCGCGGGTCTCGGAGCGCGGGACACGCTGCGCACCGAGATGAAGTACGCCCTCTACGGCAACGACATCGACGACGCCCACAGCCCGCTCGAGGCGGGCCTGGGCTGGATCGTCAAGTGGGACAAGGGCGAGTTCGTCGGGCGGCCCTCGCTGGCCGAGCAGAAGGCCGCCGGCGTCCCTCGCAAGCTCGTGGGCTTCGAGATGCGCGAGCCCGGGATCCCCCGGCACGGCTACCCCATCCTCAGGGACGGCAAGCGGGTCGGCGAGGTGACCTCGGGCACCCAGGGGCCAACGGTGAAGAAGGCGATCGGCATCGGCTACGTGCCCCCCGCGCTGGCCGCGGAGGGGACCCCGCTGGAGATCGAGATCCGTGGCCGCCCGGTTCGCGCCGAGGTGGTGAAGACTCCGTTCAAGCGCTAGAGAGCGCCCGCCG
>DASXGF010000759.1:0-3927 GCA_036489275.1 Myxococcaceae bacterium
GGACGAACACCGATGAGCGCCACCGAGAAGAAGACGTTCACCATCGAGCGAATGCTGAAGGCCAGCCCGGAGAAGGTCTGGATGATGTGGACCACCCGCGAGGGGCTGGAGCGCTGGTGGGGCCCGGAAGGGTTCAACGTCCAGGTGCTTCACATCGACGTGCGCGTCGGCGGTCACTTCGAGCTCATCATGAGGACGGAGGTCACGGAGATCGTCGCCATGCTCAAGGAAGGAGGCATGGGCGCGAGCCAGCGCCTCAGGGGCGACTACACCGTCGTCGAGCCAAGCCGGCGCCTCGCGTACGCCAACGCGGTGGACTTCGTGCCGGGGGTGGCGCCGTACAAGACGACGACCCGCATCGAGCTCACGGCCGTTTCCGGCGGGACTCGCCTCGCGGTCACCAATGACGTCATGCACGACACGATGTGGACCGAGCGAGCCCGCATGGGCTGGGAGCAGGAGCTCGGCAAGCTCGAGCGGGCGCTCGCCTGAGAGCGCGAGCCCGCGGTCACTGCTCCGTGGAGCGTGCACGGCCGATGATCGTGATCGGCTCCTCGGCGCGTGGGTTCGTGAGCTCGACCTGGGCCCGGATGCACTCGGGCCCAGCGGTCTCGAACAGGAACATCTCCACCTCACGGGCGAGCGCCTCACCCTCCTTGAGCTGAACCAGATCCTCGCTCGAGGGTGTCGGCGGGTGAGCGCGAAGCAACGGCGGCAGGGGCGTCACGGAGTCGCATGCGACTGGAGGCCCAACGAGCCTCACACCGGTCTCGCCCAATCTCCGGTCGAGTGTCGTGCCGTCGGCCATCGACTGGACGACGAGGAGAAACCGGAGCGACGTCCTGTCGTACTCGACGTTCCTGGCACTGAGCCGGGGCGGTGTCCGGGCTCCGACCTCCAGGTGGGCGCATCCCGAGCCTGCGGCCGTCGCGACGAGGAGACCGAGCGGGAGCCTGCTCATCACGCGTGCGAGGAGAGGCCCCGCTTCACCGCCTCGCGCAGCGCCTGGATTCCAGCAGCCGGCCCGCCGGGGTGGGCGAACACGCAGGTCCCGGCCACGAGCACGTCCGCGCCGGCCGCCGCCGCGATGGGGCCGGTGGTCAGATCGACGCCGCCGTCCACCTCGAGCTCGCAGCGCGGGGCCCGCTGATTCAGGAGCGCCCGCGCGCGCGAAAGCTTCGGCATCACTTCGTAGATGAACTTCTGCCCGCCGAAACCCGGGTTCACCGTCATCAGGAGGAGCAGATCCAGGCTCTCCACCACGTCCTCCACCGTGCCGAGCGCCGTCGCCGGGTTCAACCCCACCCCGACCTGCTTTCCCGCATGCCTGACTTGCTGGATGGCCCGGTGCAGGTTCGGCGTCGCCTCCTGGTGGAGGATGAGGAGATCTCCACCCGCCTTGATGAACGCGTCCGTGTATCGCTCCGGCCGCTCGATCATGAGGTGAATCTCCAGCGGCAGCTTCGTCCCTCGCCGCATCGCCTCCACGACCGGGATGCCCAGCGAGAGGTTGGGCACGAACATCCCGTCCATGACGTCGATGTGGAAGCGGTCAGCCCCGCCGCGCTCCGCGTCGGCGACCTGCTCCCCGAGCCGCAGGTAGTCCGCTGCGAGGATGGACGGGAGGATCTTCACGCTCAGGTGGAATCACCTAACCCGGCCGCGGCCGCGCGGTCCACCAGGAAGGTGACTCGCCCCGAGGTCGGGATGACGCCCCGGGAGGGGATCTCGGCCACCGGAGCGCTCCCCCGGAGGACCTCCTTGAGCGCCCAGGCCTTGTCCTCGCCCACCACCAGGAAGAGCACCTCCGCCGCCGCGTTCAGCACCGGGAAGGTCAGGGTGATGCGATTCGTGTGGAACTTCTCGACCCAGTTTGCCGCCACCCAGCGGGTGCGCTCGGCGAGCGCCGCCGAGTGCGGGAAGAGCGACGCGGTGTGCCCGTCCGGACCGAGCCCGAGAAGCACCAGGTCGAAGCTCGGGAAGCCCGTCGTCCCCGGGAAGAGCTTCCGGAGGGTCTGTTCGTAGTCCGACGCCGCCTCCTCTGCCGGGAGCTCGCCCTTGATCCGGTACACGCTGGACTGGTTCACGAAGGGCTGCCCGGTCAGGGTCTCCCGCGCCATCCGTGCATTGCTCTCCGGATTGTCCGGGGGGACGTTCCGCTCGTCGCCGAAGCAGAACACCGTCCGGTCCCAGGGAAGCCGCGGACCGTCCGCCATCCTTCTGTAAAGCGCCCGCGGCGTGTTCCCGCCCGACAGCGCGAGGGTGAACCGCCCCCGCGCGTTCGCCGCCGCCCAGGCGCGGTCATGCACCCACTGTGCGGCGGCTCGAGCCACGGCGTCCAGGCTGTCCAGCACTCGAAGGGTCGGAGTCGCCATCACCCACCTCAGGTCTCGTCGAAGGCCGCGCAGTGCGCCGCCCCCCAGAGCGCCGCGCGGTCGTTGAGCACCACCAGCACCGGGATGGTCTCGAGGAGCGGGCGCATCCGTCCCTTGTCGAGGAAAGCGTTCATGAACACCGCGTCACGCTGGATCCGGGGGAGAATCTTCGGCGCGATGCCGCCCCCCAGGAAGACACCGCCGGTGGCCAGCATCCGCAGGGCGACGTTCCCCGCCTCGGCGCCGTAGGCCGCGACGAACAAGTCGAGGGCCTCGACGCACACCGGGTCGACCCCCTCCATCGCTGACTTGGAGACGACCGCGGCCGGATCCTCCTTCGCCAGGCGCTCGGCCAGCGCCGCCGGCTCGGGCACCCCCGAGCGCTCGCGGAGGAAGCGATAGATCCGCACCAGCCCGCCGCCGGACAGGATGCGCTCGGCGCTCACCCGCCCCTTCTCCTTCGCGACGTGCTCCCGGAGCTCCGACTCGATCGGGGTCCGCGTGGCGAAGTCGGCGTGGCCGCCCTCGGTGGCGAAGGGGCGATGCCGCTGGCCGTCCCAGTACAGTCCGGCGCAGCCCAGCCCCGTTCCGGCCGACAGGATCGCCTGGTTGCCGGCCGCGTCGTGCGCGCCCGCCTGGAGCATGGCGAAGTCGGTGGGGCCGAGGTGCCGGAGCCCGTAGGCGTTGGCCTTGAGGTCGTTGAGGAGCGTGACCTTCGGCACCGCCAGGATGTCCGCCAGCCGCCCGGAATCCACGACCCAGGGGAGGTTGGGCGTCTCGATGCGTCCGTTCTTCACCGGACCGGCCACCCCCAGCGCCGCACCGGTGGCCGACGGCCGGGTCTCCTCCACGAAGCGCCGGGCGATGGTCTCCAGATCCGGCGCCGAGCGACTGGGGTAGATGCGCTCCTTCACCAGCAGCAGCCGGCCGGCCTGGACCTCGAACAGCGCCAGCCGGGCGTTGGTGCCGCCGATGTCTCCGGCGACGATCACGTCCCCGAGCTTTCCCAGTGCCGCCCGTCACGACGGAGCAGCTCGTCGGCCTCCTCCGGACCCCAGCTGCCGGCGGCGTAGTTGGGGAAGCTGCGCGGCGGGAGCGCCTTCCACACGTCGAGGATCGGCTGCACCATCGACCAGCCGCCCTCCACCATGTCCGCGCGCTGGAACAGCGTCGCATCACCGATCATCGCGTCGTAGAGGAGCGTCTCGTACCCGGTGCTCGGAACCTTCCCGAAGTAGTCGACGTAGTCGAAGTCCATCTCCACCGCGCCCATGGTCAGCAGCGGACCCGGGATCTTGGCCCCGAAGCGAAGCGAGATGCCCTCCTTCGGCTGGATGTGGATGTAGAGGCGGTTGGTCGTCAGGCGGTCCACCGAGGTGTGCTGGAACAGCATCGCCGGCGCGTGCTTGAACTGGATGACGATCTGGGTCATCCGCTTCGGGAGCCGCTTCCCGGTCCGGGCGTAGAAGGGCACGCCGGCCCAGCGCCAGTTGTCCACCATCAGCCGCAGGGCGACGAAGGTCTCGGTGTTGCTCTCGGGCGGGACCTTCTC
>DASXGF010000004.1:0-3415 GCA_036489275.1 Myxococcaceae bacterium
CAGGTCTGGGCAGCGCGACACGGAGTCGAGACTGGTGCCGCGCTGCGCTTCGGATCGCTCTCCCGCCGTCTGTGGGAAGCGGGAGCGCCCGAGGCCCTGGTCGAGCTGTCGGCGAGGGCGGCGCGTGACGAGACCCGTCACGCCAGCCGCTGCGGGGACATCCTCCGCTCACGGAAGGCACCGGTGCCTCCTCCGGAGACCCGGGTTCTGGAATACGCGCCGCTCGAGCTCACCCCCGAGCAGCGTCTCGCCTACGAGGTGGTGGCGCAGTCCTGCGTGTCCGAGACCGAGAGCATGGCCACCCTGGTGACGCTGCTCGACGCTGCGCACGACGAGATGCTGAGGACCATCCTCCACGAGCTCGCCCGGGACGAGGTCCAGCACGCGCGGCTCGGGTGGGGATATCTGACCTGGGCACGCCCGCGGATGGACCTGGCGTTCCTCGCCCCCCTGCTCCCACGCATGGCGGCCGGCACCGCCGGCCCGGACCTCTTCCGCCCTGCCCTTCCCGGCACCGACGACCAGACGCTCTTCCACTCCGGCGTCGTCCCCCACTCGGAGCGGCAGCGCGTCTACCTCGAGACCATCGACTCGGTGGTCATCCCCGGCATGGTCGAGCACGGCGTGGACACCGCGCCGCTGCAACGCTGGGCCGAACAGCAGCGCGCCACACTGCTCCCCACTGCAGTCCACGCCTGAAGACGCGAGAGACTCCCATGGTTCGACGCGCAACTTTGACGGCGCTGCTACTCGCATTCCCGCTGCTCGCCGCCGCGACTCGCCTGACCGGCGAGCCCGCCGCCGGCTTTCACGGCCGTGGCCCGGGTGGCTTCAGCCTCGAGGGCAAGACGAACCAGCTCAAGGTCGAGGACGACGGGACGACGCTCAAGGTCACCGTCCCGCTCGCCAGCCTCACGACGGGCATCGGGCTCCGCGACCGGCACATGCGCGAGAAGTACCTCCAGGTGGACAAGTACCCCGACGCGGTTCTCGAGCTCCCCTGGTCTGCGGTGAAGCTCCCCGGGGACGGCCAGACCAGCGAGGGAACGGCACAGGGGAAGATGTCGCTGCACGGCAAGAGCAAGGACGTGCAGGTGAAGTACCGGATCCTCCGGACCGGCAACAGCTACCAGGTGACGGGGAACATTCCCCTCAACATCAAGGACTACGACATCGACATCCCGAGCTACCTCGGGGTCACCATCCAGCCGGACGTCGAAGCGCGGGCCTCCTTCACCGCGGAGCACTCTTGAGCCTCCGCGCGCGCTGGACGCGGCCTCTGCCGCCGGCGGTGCTCCTTCTCCTCCTGTTGCCCGCCACGCAGGCCCACGCGTACCCGTGGATGATCCAGCACGGGTACACGAACTGCAGCACCTGCCACGTCGACCCCTCCGGGTGGGGTCTGCTCACCGAGTACGGGCGAGCGCAGGCTCAGATCTCCCTTCCCACTCTCTGGGGCGGGAAGAAGCCCGAGGACGTCGACCCCTTCCCCGGCATCATGTACGGCGCGGTGCCGTTGCCGAGCTGGCTCAACGTGGGGCTGTCGCTTCGCGGGGCCGTGCTCAGCACCACGACGTCCGGGACCACCAACTGGCGCGACATCCTGATGATCGCCGACCTTCGGGCGGGCATCACCGCGGGGCCCTTTCTCGCCTCGGTGAGCTTCGGCTACGTGCCCACCGGCGCGACCCTGGCCGCGGTCACCAACCAGCCGCGGGACAACCTCGTCTCCCGCGAGCACTGGCTCGGGCTCCGATTCCTGGACAACCGGTTCTACGTCCTTGGCGGACGGCTGAACCTTCCGTTCGGCCTGCGGAACGTGGAGCACAACTCCTTCGTCCGCGCCGCGACCTTGACCGATACCAACTCCTCGCAGCAGTACGGCGGTCAGCTGGTCTGGGACGCGCCCGGGATCCGGACCGCGGTCATGGGCATCGCCGGAAATCTGTTACTCCGTGATCCGGCCTACCGGGAGTACGGCTACAGCGGTTACGTCGAGGGGGCGTTCAGCAACTCCTTCACCCTCGGGTTCAGCAGCCTCCTGACCCACGCCGACCTGGGGCTCAGCCAGATCGCAAACCCGGCCCTTGGCCCGGACCCGTTCTTCGGTGCCTCGAACGCGTTGCGACAGGCGCATGGCGTCTTCACCCGCTGGCATGTGGGCGGTCCGTGGGTCCTCCTGGCGGAGGCCAACCTCCTCGTGGAGAGCGCGGACAAGGTCGCCACCGACTGGGGCGGGGTTGGTTTCCTCCAGGCGGACTGGGAGGCAATCCAGGGGCTGCACCTCATCTTTACCGGGGAGGCCCTGCGTCAGCGTTACGTGAACAGCTACGGTGGCTGGTTCAGCGTCTCCTGGTTCTTCTTCCCCTACTGCGAGGCGCGCATCGACGTGACCTTCAACGAGTACGGGATGGCCGGCGGTGGGCACCTAGGCAGCCTGGGCGTGCTCGGTCAGCTGCACTTCTCCATGTGACAGAGAGGAGGGCGACTGCACGCCCGCTTCCGGTACACTCCACGCCGTGGTCGGTCCTGCACGGCTGGTCCGGTGGTGCGCGCTCCTCCTGCTCCTCGGGACGCCGGCACACGCCGCCCGCACCTTTCATCTCTTCCTCGACGAGTCGCAGCTCGTTCCCGAGGGAAGCGTCGAGCTGGAGCAGTGGGTCTGGGCCTACGGCCGCATCCCCAACCGGATCGACCGGCCAGCGTCGATCTGGGTCTGGATTGGACCTGCGATCTCGATCTCCAACCACTTCGAGCTCGAGCTGCCCCTGCAGATCGTCGCCGTCCCGGACGACACCTATCTGCACTCGTTCGGAGCGGTGCTCCGCTACCGCATCTTTCCCCGAGAACAGGACGAGGGTTGGCAGCCCCTCATCCGGGTGGGGTATTTCCAGCCGCTGGACCCGGCGGCCGGACCTCCCGCCGCTGAGGCGGACCTCGTCCTCACCATCGGAAGCCTCCAGAGCATCCGCACCACCCTGAACTTCGGGGTGCTGATGGGACTCCCCTTCCTCCAGCAGACGAGCTCCGCGCAGTTCTCGGTCCAGGGCCGGGGGGGCGTGGGCGTCTCCTTCCCCCTCGGGCGCGAGTGGCGCCTCGGCGCCGAGTTCTTCGGCCAGTTCCCCATCCATGGCGAAACGCGGCCCAACGTGGGCCAGATGTATCTCGGCCCCTCGGTCGCCTGGACCCGTGGTCCGTTCTGGATCACCTTCGGGTCGCTGTTCGGTCTCACCAACGACTCGTCCCGGTACTATCCACGGGTACTGTGGGGCATCGCGCTCTGATCGCTACGGTGGTGCTGCTCCTCGCGGCCATGGCCGCCGGGGGTGAGATCCGCGGCACGGTGACGGTCACCGCCGCCGACGGAGGCACGGAGGCAACCCCACCGCAGCCGATCGTGGTCTATCTGACCGGC
>DASXGF010000017.1:0-3718 GCA_036489275.1 Myxococcaceae bacterium
CGGTGGTCGTGGGTTCGAGGCGGGGGGTCCTCGCGGCGGGCCGCGGCCCGGCGGGCGTGGCTTCAGCGGCGGACGTGGCGGCGGCGCAGGGCAGGGAGGCCCGCGTGACCCGGCCCGCGGGCCATCGAAGCCCGGATTCGCCCGCGGCGGCGCGCGCTTCGGCGCTGCCCCGGGTCGCGGCCGCTTCGGCGCCTTGCCGGGCGGCGGCCCAGGCCGCAAACCACGGTCCGGAGGGCCCCGCAATGAGGGTGGAGGTGGGAGAGGCCGCGGTCGGCGCTGAACCGGCGCCCGCGTCTCCGGGGTGAGGTAAAACCCCGTCCCATCGATGGATCCTGCCCGGCTCAAAGCCGACGCCGGAGCCGCCCTGGCGGCAGGACACTTCTCGCGCGCCGCCTCCCTCTACGCGGCGTACTGCGCCAGCGCGCCCCGGGATCGCCAGTCGCACCTCCGGCTGGGGGACGCCTACGCGCGCGCCGGGGAGAAGGCGCACGCCATCGACGCCTACCTCACCGCGGCCCGCGGGTTCGCCGAGGACGGCTTCCTCGCCCGCGCCATCGCCGCGAGCAAGCTCGTCCTGGAGCTGGATCCGAACCACACCCAGATGCCGCGGATCCTCGCCGACCTGTACGCGAAGCGTGCCGCCGGCGGACAGGCGCTGCGGACGCTGCTCGACAAGACCACGACCTCGGCCTCGAGGGACGAACCGCTCCCGGTGCGTCCGTTCGAGGCCCTTGTCGCCGAGGCCCCCGCCGTCACCGAGCCCGGGACGCCGAAGCCGTCACCGCCGCCCGCCGAGCTCGCCCAGCCCGCCACGCACGAGCCCGGCGAGCTCCTGGTCACCGAGTACATGCTGGAGCCCGACCCGAAGGAGCCCACGCTCGAGGAGGTGCTCAGGTCCGAGGCCAACCAGCGCTACGAGACCCCGGTCCCTCTCGGTCCATCGCCGGCGACGACCGCGAGCGCCGCGGTGATCGCCGGCGCCGCCTCCGCGCTCGAGACGCCCCGCGCCGAGCCTCCGCCGCCCGTTCCGACGCCGGCCCCCGCACCGGTCCCTCGCTTCGTCGAGCTGAGCCTCGAGGATGCGGGCGCCGAAGGCCTGGAGCTCCCGGTGGAGCCACCTCGCCCCGCCGCGACCTCGGGCGCGGACCCCGGCTACATCGACCTCCAGCTGGACGAGGATCCGCCGCTGCCGCTCGACCCCGGGCCGCTGATCCACGCGCTCGAGCACGCCGCGGAGCTTGCGCCCGCCGAGCCTTCGCTGGCCCGCAATCCCTTCGTCGCCCCGGCGGTGCGCAACATGCCCCAGGCCCCGCTGTTCTCCGACCTCTCGCACGAGGCCTTCATCGAGCTGGTGGAGCGCTGCCCCCTCAGGCGCTTCGAGGCCGGGGACCGCATCATCCAGCAGGGCGAGCCGGGCGACAGCTTCTACGTCATCTGCGAGGGACGGGTGTCGGTCCTCCGGGAGGACGACGGCCTCGCGCACCCGGTCGCTGCGCTGGAGGCCGGCGAGTTCTTCGGCGAGGTCGCGCTCCTCGCCGGCGGACCGCGCACCGCCTCGGTGTACGCGCTCGGCGAGGACACCCAGGTCCTGGAGATCTCCGGCCAGCTGCTCATGGACCTCGCCCGCCGCCATCCGGGCGTGGCCTCGGCCCTGAAGACCTTCTGCCGGCAGAGGCTCCTCAGCAACCTCCTCTCCACCTCCGCGGTCTTCCGCCCCCTGGACCGGACCGAGCGCCGGGAGCTGGCCACCCGTTTCCGGGCCCGCGATGCGCTGGCCGGCGAGGTCGTCATCACCCAGGACACTCCGGGCGACGGCCTGTACGTCGTCCTCGCCGGCGAGGTCGAGGTCATCCGGGAGGGCGTGGTGGCCGGGACCCTCGGCGCCGGCGACGTGTTCGGCGAGATGTCCCTCCTCGACGGCGCTCCGGCAGTCGCCACCGTCCGCACGCTCCGCCGGACCTCGCTGCTCCGACTCCCTCCCTCCGACCTCGCCTCGGTCCTCGCTCGCTACCCGGCGGTGCGCCAGCATCTCGAGGCGCTGCGGAATGCCCGCGCGGAGATCAACGCCCGGCTCCCCTTAAGCCCCGACGACGAGCCCCTCTTCGTGGTCTAGCCCTGGAGACAACACGCCCGTGACCGTCCGACTCGCCTCCGTCTCCCTCCTGACCCTCGGACTCGCCGGCTGCGCCCACGGCACGCTCGAGGGAAGCGATCTCGATCGCGTCCAGCGCCCGGCCTTCGTCTCCCGCGTCTCCGACGAGGCCGGTCCGCGCGTCAACGTCTACCGCTCCGACTCGGTCCAGGCGGCCAAGCTCGCCGGCACCTCGCCCGAGGACGCGGACAAGAAGCTGGAGGACAGCCTCCGCCCGACGCTGTCCCGGTTCGAGGCCGCCGAGCGGCTCCGCTCGCACGTCCAGGCCGCCATCCAGACCGAGAAGCCCTGGTCTCAGGCCGTCCCGCCGTCGCAGGTGGCGTCCGCCCTCGAGACCTTCCTGGTCCAGGAGGTTCCGGGGAACGCGCCGGACTACGGGCGGCTCAAGCCGCTGGGCGCCGACTCGGTGGTGGAGTTCGTCATCGAGGAGTACGGGGTGCGCACCGAGAAGGGCGTGCCCCAGACCTGGGTGAAGGGGACCGGCCGGATGTTTCGCCTCGGCGACGGCGGCGAGCTCTGGCACACGGGCTTCTCCGGAACGTCGACCGAGGCAGGCCTGAAGCCGCTCGACCCCTCCGGCCTCGCCTCCGACCCCCGTCCGTTCCATGAGCAGATGGTCGCGGTGCTCGACTCGGTCTCGGTGCAGCTGGCCCGCCAGCTGAGCCCCAGCAACCGCGCCGGTGGCTCGCCCACGCCGCCCGGAACGGGGGAGTTGAAGACGCCGGCCGACGAGGGCACTCCGCTGGAGAAGGAGATCCAGAAGTCGAAGTCCGTCCCGCCACCGGACGCCACCGCCCCGACCGAGGCCCCGGTGGACGTCGGCTCCAAGAAGAAGCAGCCGAAGCAGTCCGCGCCTCCGCCCGACGCGACGGCGCCGACCGAGGAGCCCGTCGACAGCAAGAAGAAGTAGTCTTGGCGGTTCGGTCTCCGTGTCCGCGAACGCCACCATCACCGTCGACGGCTCCCCCGGCGGTCAGTCGCTACGGACCGCGTTGACCCTCTCGCTGGTCACGCAGCGGCCGTTCCGCGTCGAGTCGTTCTGTGCCGGACGTATCGCACCCGGTCTCCGGCCGCGCCACCTGGCGCTCCTGCGCGCGGCCGAGGCGCTCGGAGGAAGGGTCGAGGGCGGACAGGCTGGCGCGCTCGCCTTCGGCTTCCAGCCCGGACCGGTGTCGGCGGGCAGCCACGTCCTCGAGCTCGGGGCGTCGGCGCCGGCCTGCCTGGTCTTCCAGTGCCTCTTCTACCCCCTGGCCCTGGCCGGGGGCGGGGAGATGCGGCTGCTCGGGCTCACCCATGCGCCCAAGGGGCCGACCTATCACCACCTGGCCTGGGTCTGGCTCCCGCTCCTCGAGGCGTACGGGCTCCGGGCGACGCTCTCGCTGCAGCGCGCGGGGTTCTGGCCGGAGGGGGTGGGGGAGTTCCGCGGACAGCTGCAGGGCCCGGGCGAGCCGCCGCTCCGGGTGGAGGTCCCGGCGCGGGGCACGCTCCAGGACGTCGAGGTGCGGAGCCTCGTGGGCGGCGTGCCCTTCGACGTCGCCGCCCGGCAAGCCCGCGCCGCAGAGAACG
>DASXGF010000080.1:0-4049 GCA_036489275.1 Myxococcaceae bacterium
ACCGCGGACCGGCCCACGGCGCCTCGGCCCTGAAGGACGCGCAGTACACCTTCCGCTTCGTCGGCGTCTCGCCGTGGTCCTGCGCGGTCAAGCAGGTCGGCGGCTTCACCGAGGACCACGACCCGGTCACGCTGGTCGCGCTCGGGACCCGTGCCTTCGTCCGGTGCTGCCCCCGCGACGGCCGGAACGCGGTCGGCGTTTACGCCGCTCCGGACCTCGGCGGTACGCGGCTCAAGATCGCCTGTGGCACGCGCAACGGCACCTATGGCATCGCGACCTTCTACCCGGTCGACGAACGTCCCACCTGCGCCGAGTAGGCGCGGTCGAGGTCTCGCACGACACCCTTGCGACGCGGTGGCAAGGCGGGATTTCATCCGTCGCCGAGGGGGAACCCATGCACCGTCGTCGTTCGCTGGACCCGCGGCTCGCGCTGGCGTGGCTCGTCGCCGCAGGCTGTGCGCCCATCCCGCCGTCCTCCCGCGTCGAGATTCCCGTACGGCAGTTCACCGTGGGGGAGGCAGAGCTCCCGAGTGGGCTCAAGGTCATCGTGGAGACCGATCCCGCAGCGCGGGCGGTGGCCAGCGCGGTTGTGGTGCACGCCGGAGGTGCGCAGGACCCCACCGGGCAGGAGGGGCTTGCTCACCTCGTCGAGCACCTGACCTTCCGGGCCCACGCCACCAACCAGCCCAGTCTCGCGACCGCGATGGCTCTGCGCGGGGTCGGCCTCTGGAATGGCGAGACCGAGATGGACGTCACGACGTACTACGAGGCTGGCGCCCCGGAGACGATCGGGTCGATCATCGAGGCGGAGTCCCGCCGGCTGTCGGATCCGCTTCAGGGGGTCGACGAGACCACCTTCGAGGTCGAGCGAGGCGTGGTGCTCAGCGAGCTTCGCTGGCGCGACGAGTCGGGTGTCCTGCACGAGGCCCAGCGAGCGCTCTACGCGCAGCTGTTCCCCCTGGGACACGTCTACGCCCGCGGAGTGGGTGGGAGCCCTGCCTCGGTTGCGAAACTGACGCTCGCTCAGGCCAGCGCCTGGGCCCGGACGCACTACGTCCCCCGCCGCATGACCTGGGTCATCGCGGGTCCGATCGACGTGAACCACACCGTCGCCCTGCTCGAGAAGCTGGTTCCGGACTCGCTGCGTGCGGCCTCACCCATTCCGGCGGAGACTCCGCGTCCGGCAGCGGGCCTGTCCTCCCCGCCACCCGCTCCCGAGACCCTGACGGTGGTGCACGGGCCGGTGCGGAGGCCGACGCTCCGGGTGGCGTGGTTGCTGCCTGCCGTCGACGCCCGGAGCCGCCCCGTCTACGAGGTCCTGAGCGAGCTGGTCGACGACTGGTACCCGGCGGGCAGCGCCGTCGACACGAACCTCGTCGAGATGGACGACGCCACGGTCCTGGAGATGGTCGTCGAGCTCAGGCCCGAGGCGAAGCCCGACGAGTTCCTGAAATCGATCCGCTTCATCGCCAACAATGCCTGGGGAGGCGGAACCCTGACCAGCCAGTACTGGATGGAGGAGGGCTTCGCCCAGCTGCGGGCTGCCTCCGTCGTCGGGCTCGCCCGGGAGAGCGAATCGGTGCTGGCCAGGACCGTCCTGCGGGCCCGGCGTGCCCGCGACGCCGGCGGAGCGAAGACGCTCAAGTCGGCGAACGACGCAGTCGCGAAGCTCACCTACCGTGACGTCCTCGCCACCGGGCAGAAGTACGTCACCGGTGATCTCATGCGGGCGGTGCTGGTGCGTCCCACTGACGAGGTGGGCGCCCCGGAGCAAAGCGCGGTGGCGCGAGCGAGCTCTGCCTTTGCTCCGGAGGTGCTCCGGGTCGAGTACCCGAGAGATGTGGTCAACCGCTTCGCGAAGGCGCCCACTCTCGCTCAGCTGACGCAGTTCACCGCGAGCAACGGGCTGGAGGTCATCGTCGTCCCGGAGAAGGGCAGCGGACTGGTCAGCCTCACCCTGGGGGTGCGCGGCGGGACGCTGACCTCCACCCCGCCGGCGCTGAACGAGCGCGCGTGGTGGTCCACGCAGAAGTTCGACTACCACTCGCCGGCCTGGATCGGGGCGAGCGCCTGGACCCGCTGGACGGACGACAGCGGCCTCCTCCAGTACCAGGGCGGTTCGGGCAACCTGCCCAACCTCCTGGCCATGCTCGGCGAGCGGCTCCTCACCTTCGAGGTCCAGGAAGCACCGAAGACGGTCCTCGCCTCGGCGGAGATCGAGTCCGAGCAGCGCGCCTTTCGCCGACGGTTCGCGTCCGCGCTCCTCGGGGACCCCGCCGGCCATGCGATCCGTCCAGTCGCGGAGCAGGCCGCGATGGACAGGGGAGCCACCCAGCGGTGGATCGAACAGGTCTTCGACCCCAACACCTCCGTTCTGGTGATCGCGGGCGAGGTGGGGCCCGACGTCCGGGACCACGTGGAGCACTGGCTGGGCCGATGGCACGGGCGAGGGGGAGCGCCGGCGCGCGCTCCGTCCCCGCCGTCCGGTCCGGGAGCCCTCCGGGTGGTGAAGGCGAACAAGCCAGGAGCAGCCGACGTCCGCGTCCGCTTCGGCTGTGCCGCCTCGGGCACTTCGCCCGAGGACGAGATCGCCTTCGAGCTGATCGCGACGGACCTCGAGCAGCAGTGGAGCCGTCTCGAGCGCGACGCACTGGGTAGCTCGTACGGCTTCCATGCCTCGACCTCGTTCCGGCGAGACGGAGTGATGAGTCTCGAGGTCACCGGGCAGATGAACCGGAACAGCGCGCGGCGGATGGCCGTCGCCGTGTCCCAGGCCTGGAAGTCGCTGGGCGATTCGGGCGAGGCGAAGCTGGATCGGCTGCGCTGGGAGTACGCGCGGAAATACAACGTGCGGTATCTCACGCTGCCGGCGCTCGCCCAGGATCTGGTCTGGGAGCGTCTCCGCGGTCGGCCGGCGTCGGCATTGACCGAGGTTCCGGCAGCACTCGCGCGGGTGGACGGGGAACGGATGAAGTCTGTTGGCGGTCAGTGCCGGAAATCGGCCGTCCTCGGGCTCCTCGGGGACCCCGCGGCGCTGGACGTCGCGGCCCAGCTTCCCCCGGACGCGCGTTCTTTCTGACCGGGTAACGACGGGACGGGACCTCCGCGCTTGCCGCGGGGTGCGGACGGTGGAGACTCGTCCGCATGGACGGTGACCTGCCACCGATCGTCAGGCGCGAGTTCCGCGGTGCGCTCCGCGACGCGATGCGGGCCTGGTCTCCGCGTGCCTACGAGGCGCGCCTGGTCTTCACGGCGATCGTCGCCGGGCTCCTTGCCCGGTGGCTCGGGCTCTCCGCGCTGTGGGCCATCATCTCTGCCGTCCTCGTGCTCCAGCCGGACCCGGTCGCGACGCGGCGGAACAGCCTGACCCGGTTCGCGGCGACGATCATCGGAGCCGTGGCGAGCGTGGGCGCCGTCGCGATCGGTCTCCAGGGGATTCCCGCATTCCTTCTCGCCCTGGTGGTCACGTGCACCCTGTGCGCCGCCCTGGCGCTGGAGGAGGGCCTCCGGCCGGCGGTCGTCTGTACCGCGGTGCTCCTCATCCGTCCGGACGGACCCGTGACGCAGGCCGCCGAGCTTCGCTTCGCCTTCGACCGGATCCTCGCGGTCATCGGGGGCGGGGTCGTGGCGCTGGCAGTCGCCTACCTGCCCGGCTGGCGCGCCGACGCCGCCGACTCCGCGCGCGGCGGGCGCCCGACGAGCCCGGGGTAGGCCCGGAAAAGCCGGCGGTTGCTGTCTCGGACCCCTCGGTCGTCATGACGCGCGACTTCACCCGTGGTGCGATCGAGCAGCATTGCGCCACAGCGCGGATCGACCTCGGGTCTGCTCAAACCCAGGGTGGGTCCCCCACATCCCGTGGGCATCTCTCTACATTTAGCCTCTGTTTCCACATAGTTGCATGTCAATGGAGCTTGCCCTCAGGCGGACGCCTGAACTACGAGCCGCACAGGCAGCGCACAAGCGCAGCTCATTCCACACAACAGGGGGTCTCTCAATGAAGAACTGGTTTCTGGCCGCGGCGCTGATGCTCGCGGCGCAGGCGTTTGCGC
>DASXGF010000090.1:0-4614 GCA_036489275.1 Myxococcaceae bacterium
CCCCGCCGAGGAGGGATCCAGGGAATCCGGCCACCACCCCGAGCCCGAAGGCCAGCGCGACGCTGAGCGAGACCGCGGTCATCGTGAACCGCGGGGCTCCTGGACCTCGCCATCCGAGGAGGAGACCGAGGAGGACCGTCGCGGCCGAAGCAGGGCTCACGCTCGGCCGAGGCTATCACCCACGGCTCGAGATCCCCCGCGCCCGGAGGTCCCGGGACGCGTTGACGTGCGGGGGACTCGGAGCCGCTACCGGTTCGACGGGTACGGCGTGATCTCCGTGTCCCGGAAGAAGTATGCGATCTCGACCTTCGCGTTCTCCGGGCTATCCGACCCGTGGACCGTGTTCTTTTCCACGTCGGTCGCGAAGTCCTTCCGGATCGTGCCGGGAGCGGCGTTGGCCGGGTTGGTCGCGCCCATGACCTCCCGGTTCTTCGCGATGGCGTTCTCGCCCTCGAGCACCATCAGGACCACCGGCCCCGAGGTCATGAAGGTCACGAGATCCTTGAAGAAGGGGCGCGCCTTGTGAACCGCGTAGAAGCCCTCGGCGTCCCGCTGCGAGAGGTGCTGCATCCGCACCGCCACTGGCTTGAGGCCCTTCTCCTCGAAGCGAGTGATGATCTTCCCGATGATGCCCTTCTCCAGTCCGTCGGGCTTGATGATGGAGAGGGTGCGCTCAGTGGCCATTGTCCGTTCCGTTCCTTCGGGTCCGTGTCTACCGACTGCGACCGCGTTGCAGCGCGGTCTGCAGGGTGCTGCCGAGCTCCGCGGGCGAGGGCGCCATCAGCACGCCCGCCGCCTCCATCGCCTTGATCTTCTCCGCCGCCGTCCCCTTGCCGCCGGCGATGATCGCCCCGGCGTGTCCCATGCGTTTTCCGGGAGGAGCGGAGACGCCGGCGATGAAACCGGCGATGGGCTTCTTGAACTCCTTGCCGATGTACGCGGCGGCGGCCTCCTCGGCGCTGCCACCGATCTCGCCGATCATGATCACCGCATCGGTCTCGGGGTCGGCATTGAAGAGCTTCAGGCAGTCCACGAAGTCGGTGCCGTTCACCGGGTCACCGCCGATCCCCACCGCGGTCGACTGACCCAGGCCCAGCTGGGTGAGCTGGTAGACTGCCTCGTAGGTCAGCGTGCCGGAGCGGGAGACGACGCCGATGCGCCCGGGCTTGTGGATGTGGCCGGGCATGATGCCGATCTTGCACTTGGCTCCCGGGGTGATGACCCCCGGGCAGTTCGGGCCGATCAGCCGGACCGGGCGCCCCTGCAGCGCACGCTTCACCTTCACCATGTCCAGCACCGGGATGCCCTCGGTGATGACGATGATCAGCGGCACCCCCGCGTCGGCCGCCTCGAGGATGGCGTCCCCGGCGAACGGTGGAGGAACGAAGATCACGCTGACGTTGGCACCGGTCTGCTTCACCGCGTCGGCCACGGTGTTGAAGATCGGAACGCGGTCCTGGAACTCGGTCCCACCCTTCCCCGGCGTCACGCCGGCGACGAGCTTCGTCCCGTAGTCCAGCATCTGCCCGGCGTGGAACGAGCCTGCCGAGCCGGTGATGCCCTGCATCAGCACCCGGGTGTTCTGATCGATGAGGATGCTCATGACACCTTCTCGCCCCGGGCCGCCGCGACCGCCTTCTCCGCCGCCTGGCGCAGGTTGTCCGCGGGGATGATGGGCAGCCCCGACTTGCGGAGGATCTCCTTCCCCAGGTCCACGTTGGTTCCTTCGAGCCGGACCACCAGCGGGACCTTGAGCTGCACCTCGCGGGCGGCGGCGACCACGCCCTCGGCGATGACGTCGCCCTTCATGATTCCGCCGAAGATGTTGATCAGCACCGCCTTCACCGCCGGGGAGCTGAGGATGAGCTTGAAGGCCTCGGTCACCTTCTCCTTGCTCGCCCCGCCGCCGACGTCGAGGAAGTTCGCCGGCTGACCGCCCACCAGCTTGATGGTGTCCATCGTCGCCATCGCCAGACCGGCGCCGTTCACCATGCAGCCGATGTTTCCGTCGAGCGAGATGTAGGCCAGGTCGTGCTCCTTTGCCTGGGCCTCGATGGGGTCCTCCTCCGCGATGTCGCGGTAGGCGAGCAGGTCCTTGTGCCGGTAGAGCGCGTTGTCGTCGAAGTTCAGCTTCGCATCGAGCGCCATCACCGACCCGTCCTTGAGCAGGACCAGGGGATTCACCTCGACGAGCGAGGCGTCAGTCTCGACGTAGCAGCGGTAGAGCCCGCGGCAGAAGGCGACGAACTTCCCGATGCTCTCGCCCTTCAGACCGAGCCCGAAGGCCAGCTTGCGTGCCTCGAAGTCCGCGAGGCCCACCACCGGGTCGATCGACTCGACGAGGATCTTCTCCGGATGCTTCGCGGCGACCTCCTCGATCTCCACCCCGCCCTCGCTGGAGGCCATGATCGACAGCCGCGACGTGGCCCGGTCGAGGGTCATGCCGAGGTAGAACTCCTTCTCGATGGGGAGCCCTTCCTCGACGTAGACCTTGCTGACCTTCTGGCCCGCGGGTCCGGTCTGGTGGGTCTTCAGCATCATCCCGAGAATCTGCGAGGCGAGAATCTTCGCCTCCGCGGGACTCCGGGCGAGCTTGACTCCACCGCCTTTTCCACGGCCGCCGGCGTGGATCTGCGCCTTCACCACCACCACCGGGGTCCCGAGGGAGGTCGCGGCCTTCTCGGCCTCGTCGGGAGTGGTGGCCAGGATTCCGCGTGGGGTGGGCACCCCGTACTTCCGGAACAGCTCCTTGCCCTGATACTCGTGGATCTTCATGGGAATGGCCCGCCGGAGGGGGCGGGCATGTCTCACGCAGAACCGGCGTCGAGGCAAGGGGGAATCGCACGGGGACACCGCCCCACCGCACCTTTTCCCGCTGCGTGGCTAGGCCGGCCCCCCGGCGACGGTCTCCGACTCCTCGTCCTTGAAGAAGAGGTCCTTGACCACGAGCTTGGTCACGTCCCGGTTCATCGCGGCGATGGAGGTGGTGAGTGGGATCTCCTTCGGGCAGACCTGCACGCAGTTCTGCGCCTTCCCGCAGTCCTGGATGCCCCCCGGGCCCATCAGGCCGTGCAGCCGGTCGTCAGCGTGCATGGCGCCGGTGGGATGGAGATTGAACAGTCGCACCTGGCTGATCGGCGCCGCCCCCATGAAGTCGTTGTCCTGGGTGATCTGAGGGCAGGCTTCGAGACAGCTCCCGCACGTGATGCAGGTGGAGAGCACGTAGCGCTGAGCCTGCTCGCTCTGGCTCTGCCGCGGCCCGGGGCCGATGTTGTAGGTCCCGTCGAGCTCGATCCAGGCCTTCACCCGCTTCAGCGACTCGAACATCCGGGTCCGGTCGACGGCGAGGTCCCGGACCATCGGGAACTTCCGCATCGGCTCGAGCGTGATGGGCCATTCCAGCTTGTCCACCAGCGCCGAGCAGGCCATCCGCACCCGCCCGTTGATGTTCATCGCGCAGCTGCCGCACACCTCCTCGAGGCAGGCGGCGTCCCAGGTCACCGGAGTGGTGGTCTTCCCCGCGGCGTTCACCGGGTTCCGCTGGATCTCCATCAAACAGGAGATCACGTTGGCGCCCTTCCGCCAGGGGACGCGGAACGCCTCGAAGCCGCCCGGAGCGCTGGCGCTCTCCTGCCGCCAGATGCGGAAGGTGACCCACCTGTCCCCCGCCCCGGCGCGGCTCTCGGTGGTCGATCCAGCTTTCGTCGCTTCGTCCATGGTCGTCCGGTTCCTCAGGCGTACCAGCGCGGCTCGGGGTCGAGCACGGGCGTGGGGATGTCCTCGTAGGTGATCTCCGAACCCTGCGGCGTCCAGCGGGCGATGGTGGTCTTCGCCCACTTCTGGTGACGCTCCTTCCAGGCGCGCATCCAGTCCGGGTCCTGCGTGGGGTCCCTGGTCTTCGCCTCGGGGAGCTGGAAGGCGGGCTTGTAGTGCGCGCCTCGCGACTCGTCGCGGAGGAGCGCGCTCCTGGTGATCACCTCGGCGAGGGCAAACATGTTCCAGAGCTGGTTCACGAAGCTCATGGGCCGGTTGCTGCTGTGGCCATGGTCGAGCACGTTGATCCGCGTCCAGCGGTCCTTCAGCTGGGCGATCTTCTCCAGGGTCTTCCGGAGCCGGTCGTTGTGACGGACGACGGTGACGTTCTCGGTCATCACCTCGCCGAGCTCGCGGGAGAGGACGTACGGGTTCTCGCTGCCGTTCATCCGGTCGATCTCCGCGAACCTCTCGACCCACCGGGCACGGGCGTCCTCGAAGACGCTGGACGGAACTGCCTGGGCGCTCTTCGCGGTATTCCTTGCGTAGCTCACCATGGCCGGACCGCCGATCATCCCGCCGTAGATGCAGGAGAGGAGCGAGTTGGCGCCGAGCCGGTTCGCGCCGTGATACGCGTAGTCCGCCTCTCCCGAGGCGAAGAGGCCGGAGATGTTGGTGGCCTGGTTCTTGGGGCTCCCGGGAAGCGGCTCGTGGTTCGGTCCCGCGTCGAAGCTCACCCACAGCCCGCCCATGGAGTAGTGCATCCCGGGGAAGATGATCATCGGGTGGTGCCGGGGATCGTCGCCGACGAACTTCTCGTAGATCTCCATCACGCCCTTGATCTTCGCGTCGAGCGTGGCG
>DASXGF010000108.1:0-13017 GCA_036489275.1 Myxococcaceae bacterium
TGCGCCTGCTGCTCGGTCCCGGGAGCGGGTACCTCCACCAGCTTGGACTCGAACCCGTACTTCTCCGCCTGCTTCTGGAAGATGGCGTTGGGCTCCTTGCCGTAGGCCACGCCGAGGTACAGGTGGACGATCTTCTTTCCCTTCAGCTTGTCCATCCCGCCCTCCCGCTGACCGATGAACCGGACGATGTCCGTGTTCAGGCTCCAGTAGTTGGTCAGCATCGGAAAGACGTAAGGAAAGACCCGGCCATCCGAGGCGTCGGTCCGGCCGTAGGCCATGGTCAGCAGAGGAATCTTGTCCTGGGTGGCCTTGCTGATGACCGCGTAGGTGATGCCGGTGCTGAGAAAGTTGAACACCGAGGCGCCGGTCGGCCCCTTGCCCTTGAGCCGCTCGTAGCACTCGACCCCGCGGTCCGGCTTGTACTCGGTCTCACATTCCTCCCAGGTCAGCTTGACGCCGTTGACGCCGCCGTCGCGCAGGTTGAGGAGGTTCAGGTAGTCGATGAACCCGCCGTAGATGCTCGTGCCACCCGCCGCGTATGGGCCCTGGCGGTAGCTGGGCATGGGAATGAACTGCTCATTCTGGGCCACCGCCGGAGCGGACAGACCCAGCGCCACCAGCAGCGCCGCAGCTTCGGACCACCCTCGTGTCCTCGTTCGCATCGCTCCCTCCTCCTCAGTGGGGAAACGGCCACAGACGCAACTTCTCCTTCGTGATCTGCCACAGCCGCGCCAGCCCATGGGGCTCGACGACCAGAAAGACGATGATCAGCGCCCCGAAGAAGACCAGCTCGAGCTGGCTCAGCAACCCGGGCCGCAGGTCGCCTCGCACCACCAGATGCAGGGCCCAGTTCAGGAAGAGCGGGAAGAGGAGGATGAACGCCGCCCCCAGGAATGCGCCCATCACCGTCCCCAGACCACCGATGATGACCATGAACAGGATCTGGAAGGAGCGCTGGAGATCGAAGGCCTGCGGCTCCACCGTTCCCAGATAGGCGAACGCCCACAGCGCGCCGGCCACGCCGCAGTAGAACGAGCTGATGCCGAAGGCCACCAGCTTCGTCCGGAGGATCGGGATGCCGATCACCTCCGCGGCGACGTCCATGTCGCGCACCGCCATCCACGCGCGTCCGGTGGCGGTGCGAGACAGGTTCTTCGCCGCCAGGGCCAGAACCGAGACGATGGAGAGCACCAGGAGATAGCGGCGCGCCGGCGTGTCGATGGGAAACCCGGCGATCACCATCGGCTGGGCGGTGATCGTGCCCGAGGGCGAGTCGTTGCTGAACCAGGCCACCTTGGTGAAGAGCCAGTCCACGAAGAACTGGGCGGCAAGCGTGGCCACCGCAAGATAGAAGCCCTTGATGCGCAGCGACGGCAGCCCGAACACCAGCCCCACCGCCGCGGCCACCAGTCCGGCGAGGGCGAAGCTGACGAGAAGCGGGATCCCCGGCACCCGAAGCTGGAAGTTGTAGGCGGCGAACGCTCCCACGGACATGAAGGCCGCGGTACCCAGGCTGAACTGCCCGGCGTAGCCGGTGAGGATGTTGAGTCCCAGTGCGGCGAGGGACAGCACCAGCATCGGCACCAGCAGCGCGGTGAGCGCGTAGCTCGAGGCGGTGAGGGGCACGACCACGAAGGCGACCAGCAGGAGGATCGCCATCCCCACACGGTCCTGGGTGATGGGGAACACCCGCTGGTCGGCGGCGTAGGTGGTCCGGAACTGGCCCGCTTCCCGGTAGATCACGTCACACCCGCTCGATCCGCTTCTCTCCGAAGAGCCCGTCGGGGCGCACCAGGAGGAAGAGCAGCGCCAGGACGTAGGGGAACCAGTTCTCGATGCCTCCGCCGATCAGCGGACCCAGGTACACCTCGGCCACCTTCTCCGAGGCGCCCACGATCAACCCCCCGACGATGGCCCCGGCGACCGAGGTGAACCCTCCGAGGATGAGCACGGGCAGCGCCTTGAGAGCGACCTGCGTCAGCGCGAACTGGACCCCGAGCCTGCTCCCCCACAGCAGCCCTGCCACCAGCGCCACCGCGCCGGCTGCTCCCCAGACCAGCGCCCAGATCCGCCCCAGGGGAATGCCGACGCTCAGCGCGGCCTGGTGATCGTCAGCGACCGCTCGCAGCGCCCGGCCCACCCGCGTCTTCTGGAAGAAGAGCGCCAGCACCGCGACGAGGCCTCCGGCCGTCGCGCCGGCCACCAGGTCGAACTTGGAGATCAGGATCCCCTTCACCTCGAGCGGAGAGTCGGGAATGCCCAGCTCGAGTCCCCGGACCTCGGCGCCCCACACGCCCTGGGCCACGCCCTCGAGGACGAAGGTGAGGCCGATGGTGGCCATGAAGAGGCTGATCTGCGGCTGGTTCACCAGCGGGCGGAGCACGAATCGCTCGGTGGCGAGGGCGAAGACCACCATCACGCCCAGCGAGGCGACGAAGGCCACCCACCCGCTCCAGCCGAGCCCGACCAGCCCGGCGTAAGTGGTGGCCGCGAAGAAGACCATCGCGCCCTGAGCGAAGTTGAAGACCCCGCTGGCCTTGTAGATGAGCACGAAGCCCAGGGCGACGAGCGAGTACATCACTCCGGCCAGCAGGCCTCCGACCAGCACCTCGACGAAGAAGGCCATCAGCCCGCCTCCTTCAGCGCGCGGTCGTCCGCCGCAGTGGGAACGCCCAGGTAGGCGGCGATCACCTCCGGGTTGGCCCGTACCTCGGCCGGAGCGCCATCGGCGATCTTCCGCCCGTAGTCGAGGACCACCAGCCGATCGGCGATGTCCATCACCACCGCCATGTCGTGCTCGATCAGCACCACGGTCACGCCGAGCTCGTCGTTGGCGTCGAGGATGAAGCGGCACATGTCCTGCTTCTCTTCGATGTTCATCCCCGCCATGGGCTCGTCGAGGAGAAGCAACCGCGGCTCGGCGGCCAGCGCCCGCGCGAGCTCCACCCGTTTCTGCAGCCCATAGGGAAGCCGGCCCACCAGCGTCCTCCGCACGTGCTCGATCTGGAGGAAGTCGATGATCTTCTCCACCCGCGCCCGGTGCTCCAGCTCCTCCCGCTCCGCGGGCCCCCAGTAGAGCGCCTGCCAGAACACGCCCCGGCGCATCTTCAGCGCACGGCCGGTCATCACGTTGTCCAGCACCGACATCCCCTTGAACAGGGCAATGTTCTGGAAGGTCCGCGCGATCCCCTGCTCCGCGGCGCGGTGGGGGCGCATCGCCCGCCGGGTCTCTCCGGCGTAAGTGATGGTGCCCGCGTTCGGCGAGTACACGCCGTTGATCACGTTGAGCAGGGAGGACTTGCCGGCGCCGTTCGGCCCGATGATCGCGCAGACCTCTCCCTCGTGAACGTGAAAGTCGACGTCGCGCAGCGCGTGCACCCCGCCGAAGCTCAACGAGACTCCGCGCACCTCGAGGAGCAGCGGGCCCGGAACCTTGCCCGTCATCAGGCGGCCCTCCGCGAGGCCTGGTCCTCGACGACCATCGCCTCGAGGATGGGCAAGTCCGCCTGCATCATGCCGGTCCGCCCGTCCTCGAAGCGCACCTGCGTCTCCACGTGCACCGAGGGCTGGAACGAGTAGAGCGCCTCCACCAGCGGCGCGTACTTCTCGGCGATGAACCCGCGGCGGACCTTCCGCGTCCGGGTGAGCTCGCCATCGTCCGGATCGAGCTCCTTGTGCAGCACCAGGAACCGCCGGATCTGGGACCCCTTCAGCCGCGGATCGGCAGCCAGCGCGGCGTTCACCTCCTCCACGCATCCCCGGATGAGGTCGTGCACCGGCTTCTGTCCGGCGAGATCGGTGTACCCCGTGTAGGGCAGGTTCCGGCGCTCGGCCCAGTTCCCCACCGCTGCCAGATCGATGCACACGAAGGCCGCGGCGAAGTCGCGGCAATCTCCGAAGGCCACCGCCTCCCTGATGAAGGGAAAGAACTTGAGCTTGTTCTCCAGATACTTCGGCGCGAAGAGCGTCCCATCCCGCAGCCGACCGACGTCCTTCGCCCGGTCGATGATCCGGAGGTGGCCGTCCTCGTCGAAGAAGCCAGCATCCCCGGTGCGGAAGAAGCCGTCGGGGGTCATTGCCTCCCGGGTAGCGGCCTCCGCCTTGAAGTAGCCGA
Organism: Myxococcaceae bacterium; assembly: GCA_036489275.1. Classification (GTDB taxonomy): domain Bacteria; phylum Myxococcota; class Myxococcia; order Myxococcales; family Myxococcaceae; genus RPRB01. Next base: position 4,115 of record DASXGF010000108.1, read on the forward strand.
GGAACACGCCCGGGCCCTTCACCTGGACCTCACCCTGGTCCCCGATGCGGAGCTCGACTCCTGTGGCCGGCGTCCCGACGGACTCCAGCTTCGCCTGCCCGTTGGGCTGGATGCAGACGAAGACCGAGGTCTCGGTGCTCCCGTAGAGCTGTTTGAGATTCACGCCCAGCGACCGGTAGAAGCGGAAGAGGTCCGGACCGATCGCCTCGCCGGCGGTGTAGGCCACCCGGATCCGGCTGAACCCCAGCACGTTCCGCAGCGGGCCGAGCATCAGGAAATCGGCCAGCGCGTACAGCAGGCGCCCCCCGAGCGGGACCGACTTCCCGTCCAGGATCGCCGGCCCCCAGCGGCGCGCCACCTCCATGCACCGGGCGTAGAGCCAGCGCTTGAGCCGCGACGAGTCCTCCATCCGGATGGAGACCGTGGTCAGGAGATTCTCCAGCACCCGCGGAGGAGCGAAGAAGTAGGTCGGCCCGATCTCCCGCATGTCGGTGAGGACGGTGTCCGGGCTCTCCGGGCAGCTCACGCAGAACCCGGCGACGTGCCCCTGGGAGTAGTTGAAGACGTTGTCCCCCACCCAGGCCATCGGCAGGTACGCCAGCACCTCCTCGTCGGCGGTGAGCCGTTCCCGCTGGATGCCACCCCGACCTGTCTCGATCAGGTTCCGATGGGTGAGCATCACTCCCTTCGGCGTGCCGGTCGTCCCCGACGTGTAGAGCATGATCGCGACGTCGCTCGACCGACCCTGCTCCACCTCGCCGTCGAAGAAGCCCGGGCTGCCGCGCTCGAGGTCACGTCCTGCGGCCTGCACATCGTCGTACGACCTGAGGATCGACCGGTCGTAGTGCCGCAGTCCGCGCGGGTCGTCGTAGATGATCAGCTCCAGCGCGGGGCACCGGGCCTTGACCTCCAGGAGCTTGTCCGCCTGTTCCTGGTCCTCGACGATCGCGATGCGCACGTCGGCATTGGAGAGGACGAAGGCCATCTCGTCCGCCACCGCGTCCTGGTAGAGCGGGACGGGGATGGCTCCCAGCGCCTGCGCGGCGTCCATCGCCCAGTAGAGGCGCGGACGGTTGTCGCCAATGATCGCCAGGGTGTCCCCGCGGCCGAGGCCCAGGGTGTGCAGCCCGCAGGCCAGGCTCCGCACCTCGGCCAGCGCCTGCTTCCAGGAGTGGGTCTGCCAGATCCCGAGGTCCTTCTCGCGGATCGCCGGCCGGTCGCCGCGCAGCTGCGCGTGATCGATCAGCAGCCGCGGAAAGGTGTCCGGCGCCGGCATCCTGGCCTCCCGCCCAGGCCGTGAGGACACTGGCTCTCCCGCCCGCGCTCACGGCGCAGCGCATCCTAGGGGGGCAGACGGGCACGATCCACGACTGGTGTGCACCTTCGCAGCCTCGCCGACAGCGCGGCGCCGCAGGGCGTCATCCGCCGTCGCCTGCTGAGAAACACGAGGCATCGCAGGGCGCTCTGCTGGCAGGTCAGGCCGACGGCGCCGCGAGCCCGTCCAGGATCCCGCTCACGTCCCGGACGCTCCCTGAAGAGGAAGGCCAGCAGCAGCGGGCGTCCGGCGGGAGGCCAGTCCGCCGTGGGCCCAGCGTCCCGTGGAACACCGGGCACCAGATTCCACCGCGAGACCTGCCACCATCACGTCGGCCCCGTCGGAACACCGTGGCAACCGGCGCTCGGCAAGCCACGAGGAGGTACAGGCGCGGAGGGGAGCCACTCCGCCGAGAATGTGCCAGCCCGGACGGTCCGAAACACCGGACTTGTCCTGGAGCGATCGACTTCGGTACCGAGGTCTCGCCGTCAAGGCAGCAGCACCCAACTCGGGGGGAAATCCATGCAGATCAGTCGTCGAGCGATCGTCTTCGCCGCTCCCGCGGCGCTCTTCTTGGTCTTGGTCATGGTCCCAGGGCATGTGACAGCGCTGCCCAATCAGGAGACCATCCGCTGGTTCTACTCGGATCCGGGATTCACCAACGCGATCGGCTACACCGATGTGATGTGCCGTGGAGGGATCCGGCGCTCAGGAATCTACGAAGGCGGACCCGGCTGGGAGGCCTACGTCGCGCAGCACCACGTCTATTCCTACTTCGACTATGGCCCGTGCGATGAGGTGTTGGGCAGCAATCCCACGTGCGCTCGGTGGACCGCGACGCCACTTTGCTGGCCGAACGCGGATGGATCCTGGACCTGCACGTACCAGATCAGCAGCACGCCGGTGAACTGTCCCGCCTCGCTCTTCTTCTGAGCTCCCCGGCGAGAGCCGCCGTCGACCAGGCCGGAGCGCGGAGTCGACCACTCAGCGCCCGGCCAGCCGCCGGAGATACCCCAGCACCTGCTCGAAGTAGGCCGGGCGCGTGTACAGGTCCACGGGCCCGCTGAAGAGCCCGTCGGCGATGACCCGCGCCGTCTCTTCCACCGACTGCGCGCCGGGAATGCTGCGCGAGTCGGGCCCACCGCCGATGGCGTTGTTCCCGAAGTCGGTCGCCACGACGCCCGGAAGGACCAGCACCACCCGGATGCCCGGGAAGTCCTTCGCCAGCTCGGTGCGGAGCGACTCCGTGAGCGAGGTCAGCGCCGCCTTCGACGCGCTGTACGCCGCCCGCATCGGCACCGCGGGAGTCCGCGAGAGCAGCGACGAGACGTTCGCCAGGACGCCCTTCCCTCGCGCCTTGAAGTGCGGGAGCACCACCTGCATCCCGTGGAGCGCCGAGCGGGTGTTGTCCCGCACCATCACCTCGAGGTCCCCTTCTCCGATGGCCTCGACCGACGGACGGGAGATGCCCCGACCCGCGTTGTTCACCCAGACGTCCACGCCACCGAAGCGCGCCAGAGCCCGCTCCAGCACCCGCTCCACGTCCACCCGGCGCGTGACGTCCCCGGGCGCGACCTCGACCGGCGTGCCCAGTGTTGCCGCCATCTCCTGGAGGAGCTCCTCGCGGCGCGCGGTCAGGACCAGCGAGGCATGGCGACCGGCGAGCTCCCGGGCCAGCGCGGCCCCGATGCCCGCGCTCGCGCCGGTGATGACCACCACCGGCCCGCTGGACGCCTCGGCCATTCCTACAGCTTACGCCCCTTGAGCAGGTCGCCGAGGGTCCCGAACCCTTTCTTGCCGCCACCGGACGGACGCTGGGTGCGCTGCCAGGCCTCCATCTCCGCTCGCTCGGCGGCACGCTCCGCCGCGGTAAGCGACAGGCGAATCTTCCCGGCGCCGTCCACCTCGAGGATCTGCGCCTTCAGCGCTTGCCCGAGCTGGAAGTGCCGCTTGAGGTCCGTTCCCCGCTCCGTCCCGCTCTCGCTCGCCGGCACCAGGCCCCGGCCGCCCGGGAACACCAGGAACACGCCATAGGGCTCGATGCGGTCCACGGTGCCCTGGACCACCTGGCCCGCCTTCGGACGCGCGGGCGCGGGCTGCTTCGGGGCGCTCTCCCGCGCCGGCTCGGCCGCAGGGATCGACGTCGCCACGCCGCTGCCCACCGGAGCTCCGTCGACGACGAGCCGCAGACCGATGCGCTTCTCGGCCGCGTCCACCTTCTCCACCGCTATCTCGACGTCGTCCCCGACCTTCAGGACGTCGCGTGGGTGCGCGATGCGCCGCTCGGACATCGCCGAGATGTGGATGAGCCCGTCCACCCCGGGCTTCAGCTCGATGAAGGCGCCGAAAGGCTGCAGGCGCACCACCTTGCCGTGGAGCCGGTCGCCCTCCTTGAGGCCCGCGGCGAACGCCTTCCACGGGTCCTCCTGGCGGGAGCGCATCGACAGGGTGATGCGCTCCTTGTGCTTCGCCTTGTCCGGCGAATGTGGATTCGGCGCCTCGATGCGGAGCACCTCCACCTCGACGCCATCGCCGACGTTCGCCACCTCGCTCGGATGGCCCACCCGGACGTGCGACAGCTCGGACACCGGGACCAGACCCTCGACTCCGCCGAGATCCACGAAGACGCCGAAGTCGCGAACGCCGGTGACCTTGCCCTGGAGCACCTTGCCTTCGGCCAGGCTCTTCCGGGTCTCGGCGGCGAGCGCCTTCTGCTCGTCCTCGAGCAGCGCGCGGCGGCTGAGCACCACGTTCCGCTCTCGCACCTCGGTGACCCGGAAGCGGAGGCGCTCGCCGATGTACTGGTCCGGCTTGTCCACGAAGCGCAGGTCCATCTGGCTCAGCGGGACGAACGCGCGCGCGTCGCCCACCGCGACCTCGAACCCGCCCTTGTTCACCGCCAGCACCAGGCCCTCGACGGGCATCCCGCCCGCCCGCGCCTCGGCGAGCATGGCCAGCGACGCCGAGCCCTTGCTCAGCGTCCGGCTGAGGATGACGCCCTTGGCCCCGGCCTCGACGACGTGCGCCTCGACCGTGTCACCCACGCCGAAGCGGAGGATGCCCTCGTCGTCCTTCAGCTCGCGGAGGTCGATCATCGCCTCGGTGCGGCCGTTCAGCGTGAGGAACGCGGTGTCCGCGCCGAGCTGGAAGATGGTGCCGGTGACCCGCTCGCCGATGCGCGGCATCTTGCGGTGGCCCCCGCCCTCGCTCTTCGCGTGCGCCTCGTACATCTCGGCGAACGACTGGTCCTCGGGGACCTCCTCGTACAGCGCGCTCCGCGGCGTCGGTGCCGGGGTGACGGGAGTGACGGGCTCGGCAGGCTCGGCCGTCGCGGCGCCCTCGGCGGTGGCGGCCGGAGGCTCGTCGGCCCTGGGCATCTCCGGGCCGCGGGTCTCGATCGCCCCGCTCGCGCGGCGGACCACCACCAGCGGCCCCTGCGCACGACGGCGCTCGGGCTTCTTCGGCTCGCGGCGCGCGGGCTCCGACGGCGGCGTCTCCCCACCCTGGGCGGCGGACGCAGGCTCGTCGCGGCGGCGCTCCCCCCGCGGACGCTCCGGCTGTTCTCCTCCACGGCCTGCGGGGATGCCGAGCATCACGTCCCCGAAGGTGGCCCGCGGCTTCCTGGGCCCGGGACCCTTGTCCGGACCCTTCTGATCGTCACTCACCTCGATGTTCCTCGCTGCTCCACGACCGGGAGCGCACCCCCGGTGAGGGCCGCGGGTCTTTGCACATCCGCTCGCCGGGGGCAAAGGGGATGCCCGGAGATTGCAACGGGAGCGGACCGCTGCATCACCTCCGCAACCGAGAAAAGACACTCCTGAGCTGGGACGCCCCACCGAGCGCGGTCAGTCCCAGGTACACGCCACCGAAGATCGGGATGACCAGCGCCGCGACGAGGATCGGGCTCAGCGCCGGCGCCGGCAAGACCTCCCACCCCCAGAAGCGCATCGCCGCGGGGGCCGGCCCGACCCGGCCCGTGAGCCACATCTTCGCCCCGAGGCCCAGCAGCCCGGCGACGAGCGCGCTCCCCCAGAACCACAGCAGCCGCCGGGTCCGGATCCCGGTGCGACCGATGCGCCGCGCGAGCGCCCGCCGGAGCAGGAGGTACTCGAGCCAGGCCGCGAACCCGGTGGTGGCGGTGATGCCCACCGCGCCGATCTCGACCGGCACCCCGAACCACCCCGGCCCGTAGCGCACCGACACGTAGGCCAGCGCCGCCGAGAGCACGACCCGGACGGAGGCGAAGCGGAGCGGCGTCCGGGCGTCCTGGAGCGCGTAGAACGTCGAGGCGTAGAGGCGCCCCAGGGTCCCGGCGACCAGCCCCACCGCCGATCCCATCAGGAGGTACCAGAGCCACCGCGTGTCCGCGGCGTCGAACTTGCCGGTCTGGAAGAGCAGCCCCCCGAGCACGTCCCCGAGGAAGAGGAAGGCCACCGCCGAGGGAACGACGAAGAAGGCGATCCGCTCGAGCCCGCGGTCGATGCGCGTCCGGAGCCGCTCGGCGGCCTCTGGCCCGAGCGCGGTCTCCCGGGCGAGCTCCGGCAGCTCGGCGGCCGAGACCGACATCCCGAAGAGCGACACCGGGAGCAGCGCCAGGAGCTGGGTGTAGCCCAGCACTGCCACGGTCTCGGGCGAGATGAGCGAGGCGTAGTAGGTGTCCACCAGCGCGCTGATCTGGACGACTCCGCGGGCCACCAGGATGGGGAGGAAGCCGCGGAACACCGCGCGCATCGCGGCGCTCGTGGTGTCGAGTGACGGCCGGAACCGTCCCAGGAGCGGCCAGACCACCGGGAGCTGGACGAGGAACTGGAGCGCGCTCCCGGCCACCACGCCCCAGGCGAGGAGCGTCGTCAGCCGGTCCTCGTCCACCCGGGGCCCGGCGGCGACCAGGACGGCGATCTGCGCCAGGTTCCACACCACCGGCGCGGCGTAGGAGAGGAAGAACTTCCGGTGGCTGTTGAGCACCCCGAGGCACCAGGCAGACAGAACCAGCAAACCCGTGCTCGGAAAGAGGATGCGGGTGAGCTGCACGGCCTTGACGAAGGCGGCCGGCCCGGTCTCGGCGAAGCCGCCCACCACCACCCCGACGATCCACGGCGCGGCGAAGATACCCAGGGCCACCAGCACCGCGACCAGGAGCGAGAGGAGGCCGAAGACCGCGCCCGCCAGCCGGTCCGCCTCCTCGCGGCGACCCTCGCCCAGGAGCCGGGCATAGACCGGGATGAAGGAGGCCGAGAGCACGCCCTCGCCGAAGAGGTTCTGGAGCACGTTCGGGATGCGGAGCGCAGCGGTGAAGGCGCCGGCCAGCGCCGAGGTGCTCAGGTAGTGGGCGAAGACCCGCTGCCGGACCAGCCCCATCAGGCGCGAGGCGAGGATCCCCAGCGCCACCAGCGTGGCGCCCCGGCCCGAGCTCCTGGCTGGTGCGGTGGCGTCGGTCACGGGCGGCGTCACTTTACCGGTGGCCTCGACGCTGCCACAGCCTCCGGCGGGCTCCAGCGCTCCTCTTGACGGGCATGCGGTCTCCCCGCATCGTGCCCCGCTCGCCCCACATGGCAAAGGTTCTGGTCATCGACGACGAGGCGAACCTCCGGAAGGTGCTCGCCGCGCTGCTCCGACGGGACGGCTACGACGTCACCATCGCCGAGGACGGCGAGATGGGGCTGGCCGAGTTCCAGAAGAACGGCGCCGATGCCGTCATCACCGACCTGGTCATGCCCAAGGCCGGCGGGATGGAGGTCCTCAAATCCATCAACGCGGCGGACCCCGAGGTCCCGGTGATCATCATCACCGCGCACGGGACGGTCGACTCGGCGGTGGAAGCGATCAAGCTCGGGGCGTTCGACTACGTCACGAAGCCTTTCGACCAGACCGAGCTCAGCAACGTGCTGGCGAAGGCGGTCCGGACCCACGAGACCGCCCGGCGAAACGCCCGCGGCGAACGGGGCCGCCCCTCCCTGGTGGGCGAGTCGCCCCAGATGCAGGACGTGCTCCGGATCATCGACAAGGTCGCGGACACTCCCTCCACGGTCCTCATCACCGGTGAGAGCGGCACCGGGAAGGAGCTCATCGCGACGGCGCTCCACGAGGGGAGCTCGCGCCGGGACAAGCCCTTCATCCGGATCAACTGTGCGGCCATCCCGCGGGACCTCATCGAGTCCGAGCTCTTCGGCTACGAGCGGGGCGCCTTCACCGGCGCCGTGACCTCGAAGCCGGGCCGCTTCGAGCTGGCCGACGGCGGCACGCTCTTCCTGGACGAGATCGGGGAGATCCCGGTGGAGATGCAGGTGAAGCTGCTCCGGGCGCTCCAGGAGTCCGAGTTCGAGCGGGTGGGCGGTATCAAGACGACCAAGGTGGACGTCCGCCTCATCGCCGCCACCAACCGCGACCTGAACCTCGAGATCGAGGCCGGGCGATTCCGGAAGGACCTGTATTACCGGCTGGCGGTCGTGCCCATCAACCTCCCCCCGCTCAGGGAGCGGCCGAGCGACATCCCGACCCTGGTGCGTCACTTCGTCGACAAGTACAACCGTCGGCTGAACAAGCGGATCGAGGGGATGACCGACGAGGCGCTCGCCTTGGTCCAGGCCTACGCCTGGCCGGGAAACATCCGGGAGCTGGAGAATCTGATCGAGCGCACCCTCCTCTTCGCGGACGGGCCACTGATCGGCGCGGGTGATCTGCCTCAAACGCTGCGGTCTCCCGGCACCGCGACGCCGCTCCCCGGCCCCGGTCCGATGGTGGGAACGCTTCCGGTCCCGGCGGGCGAGACAGGCCTGAAGGACATCGTCCGGCAGCGCTCCGCCGAACTGGAGAAGGAGATCATCACCCGCGCGCTCGAGGAGACCGGTGGGAACGTGACGCGCGCGGCGAAGCTCTTGCAGATCAGCCGCAAGTCGCTGCAGACGAAGATGAAGGAGTTCTCGCTTCGCGACGACAGCGACGAGTGACTTTGGAGACGGACGGGCAACGATGGCCGTGAAGATGCCAGTGCTGGGCCAGCCGGCTCGGCGCAAGTCGAGTGGTCTGGGGTGGGTGCTGTTCCTCTTCCTCGCGGTGGCCGCGGGCGGATACCTGTGGCACCGGAGGCAGCGGCCGCCCCCGCCGGTAGTGCAGGTCCCGGTCGTCGCGCCGGCGCCAGTGATTGCCGCACCCGGTTCGACGGCGGTCCCCGGAGTGACGCAGGCCCCGGTCCTGCCGCCGGTGCAGACCGGGCCGCGGTTCCTCTCGGTGCGCATCGACGGCCCGCTCGAGGCGGCGCTGGTCGCGGGTGCGGGAAACGACACGGGTCCGGCGCTCACCCAGGTGGTGAAGCGCGTCCTTGTGTGGTGGATCGCCGTGCCGGCCGACCTCCGGAAGGGAGATCTGCTGGAGGTGATCTACGAGCCCCAGCCCGGGCAGGAGCCGCAGGTCAGCGCGGTGCGGCTGCAGAGCGCGAAGGTCGGACGCACGTTCGAGGCCTACCGGTTCAAGCCGGCGGGCGCGCAGTTCGCGCGGTTCTACGACGCGGAGGGGAACGATCTCGAGCTCCGGCTCGACCCCTCGCCGCTCGACAGCTGGGAGCAGATCACCTCGCTGCTGAAGGACGGCC
>DASXGF010000129.1:0-17661 GCA_036489275.1 Myxococcaceae bacterium
CTGCTGGAGGCGCTGGCTGGTGCCCTCCAGCTGCTGCCGCTCGTCACGGGCGACGAGCAGCTGGGTGGTCGCCAGCCCGGCGATGAGCCCCAGGATGAGGACCTGAGGCCAGATGAGCTTGCGCGCCAGGCTCATCGCAGCGGCCGCTCCGGCGCGGTGAGGAGCGTGACCGACGCGGGCGACAGCTCCTCGAGGACCGACGGCGCGAGGACGTCCCGGAAGCGGATCCGCTCCGCGCGAGGCTCTCCCCGCTGCTCGAGCCAGGCGCCTTCCTGCCGCAGCGTGCTCAGGAGGAGGTTGGAGAGCCCGAGCTCGAAGCGGGAATGGGAGAGGATGACCCTGAGCTGCGCCGGATCGAGCTGCGGGAAGCGAGGCCGGAGCGTGCTCTCCATCAGCTGCGGCCGGCGGTCGAGCATCGTCTCGGCCCGGAGCAGCGCCCGGAGGAAGCGCCGGGTCTGCATCCGGCGCGCCTCGATGCGCGCGCGCATCCCGGCGAGCATGCTCATCTCGGCGTAGACCTTCGAGGCGAGCAGCTGCGCCTTGCCCGGGCCGTCGCCGGTCGCGATGAGGAGGTTGGGAACCCAGAGCGAGGCGGCGTCCAGCTCGCCGGCCTCGAGCGCCGCCATCAGCTCCTTCGGCTGGCCGGGAATGGATCGGACCTCCGAGGTCTCGACCCCGCTCTCGGCCAGCACCACGTCGAGCGCCAGCTGCGAGCTGGTTCCGGAAGTGACGCCGATCCTCCGGCCACGGAGGTCCGCGCCGCTCCGGATCCCCGACCGCGGATTGACCGCCAGCCCGGTCAGCCCGTCGGAGCGGTGGAGGGTGGTGAGGACCACCAGGTCCTCTCCCTGCATCGCGGCCAGCACCAGCGGCGTCGAGTAGACCACCGCGGCGTCCACGTCCCCGGAGACGGCCGCGGCCAGCGCCTCGCGGCCGGAGGGGTAGACCTTGGCCTCCACCCGGAGGTGCTCGGCCGCGAAGAGCCGCGCATCCTGGGCCACGTAGAGGAGGAGGGTGCTCGGGAGGTCCGGATAGCCTACCCGGAGCGTCAGCTCGGTCTCCGGGGGCTGCTCGCAGCCGGCGAGGAGCAAGAAGAGCGGGAGGATGAGCCCCCGGAGCGGTGGACGGAGGTCCGGCACGTCGCCCGCTGGCTTAGAGCGCTTCGGCGTCCGTCACAAGGCCGCGTGCAGCGCGCAGTCGGGGGAACGGCACGCCCGCGCCCCAGCGCTCGCTGGGTCACGGCGAGGAGTCGTCCCGCGCGGACGGTCAGGCCGCGCCGCTGCGCTTGACGACTTCCTCGGCCGCGGGCGTCGCGACGTAGACCACATTCCGCGAGGTCCGCTTGCCGCGGTACATCGCCCGGTCGGCGAGGTCGAGCAGGGTGCGCCGGTCGATTCCGTGCTCGGGGTGGCTCGCCACGCCGATGCACACGGTGACTCCCAGCCCGTAGCCCTCGCGGGCGAGGAAGGAATGCGACTCCACCGTCCGCCGGATGCGCTCGGCGACCTTCAGGGCCCCGCCGCTGTCCGTCTCCCGGAGGAGGACGACGTACTCGTCGCCGCCCCAGCGCGCCACGACGTCCTGGTCGCGGGTGCAGGACTTCACCACCCGCGCGGCCTCGACCAGCAGCTTGCTCCCCACCAGGTGCCCGTGGGTGTCGTTCACGCTCTTGAAATGGTCGAGGTCGAGGAAGAGGAGGCTGAAGGGGCTCTTGCCGTGAACCTCGCGGTCCAGCGCCTCGTCCAGGTAGCGGGCGTTGTAGAGGCGGGTGAGGTCGTCGAGGTAGGCGAGGTCCTCGACGTGGGCGAAGCGCTCGGCGTGGCTCCAGGCCAGCGAGAGGTGGCGGGCCAGGTACTCGGCGGTCTCGCGCAGCGTGTCCGTCGCGGCCTCCCGGGTGAGCAGCAGCGCCCAGCCACGGTGGCGTCCGCCCTCGCCCACCGGAAAGCCCAGCACCCGGCCCGGTCCCTCCGGCCACGCGGCATCGAAGGGGCGGGCGGGGAGGTTCGGGAGCTCCGCGTCGTGGCGGACCACCAGGTGGCGGAGCGCCTCGGCGGACACCCCCTCGGAGGACTCGAGCCGCACCGTCTCGCCGCTCCGGGACCAGAGCAGCACTCCCTCGGCCCCCGACAGCTGGAGGAACGCCGAGCCCGCCGTCTGGGCCAGTCGTGGCCGATCCAGGGTGGTGAGGAGCCGCTGGCCCGCCTCGACCAGCGAGAGGTGCCGCTTGAGGGCCGCGTTCTCCGCCAGCAGCGCCCGGGTCATCAGCGCCCGGTTCACGGCGTGGTTCAGCGCCTCCGGCTTGACCGGCTTCACGAGGTACTCGGCCGCGCCGTTCTTGATCGCGCGCACCGCCGGGTCGACCTTGTCCAGCGCGGTGATGACCACCACCTCCACTCCCGGGTACCGCTCCCGGGTGTGCTGGAGGACGTCCATCCCGTCGCCGGCCGGGAGGATGAGGTCGGTGACCACCAGGTCCACCGGACGGAGCGCGAGCGCCGCGCGCGCCTCGGCCACCGAGCCGACGCAGGTCACCGTGTGACCGCCCTCGGTCAGGTAGTCGCCGTACACCGTACGGGCGACCTTCTCGTCGTCCACCAGGAGAATCGTCGCCATCGGTCCTTCGCGCCCGCTTCCGCCGAGCATGACAGGATCTCGTCGGGTCGCGATAGCCTCGGGGCCAGCTCCTCGCGATGCCTGCCCACACGAACGACGGAGGTCGGAGACTCGCGCTGCTGTTCGAGGCCGGTCCGGCCCGCTACGCCCTCGAGGCCTCTCGTGTCCTCGAGGTGACGCCGCCCGATGTCGAGCGCGCCACGGTGCGAGGCGTCTTTCCGCTCGAGGACCTCTCCTCGCTGATGGGTGGCGCGCCGGAGCGGCGTCCGGGGCTCGCCGTGCTGATCGACACGAGTCCGACGATGGCGGTGCGCGTGCGTGAAGGTGCGGAAGTGGCGGACGTGGCCGGGGCACCCCATTTCCAGCTCACGCGCGACCTGGCGCAGCGGATCGGCGTCGTGGTGCGGGGCGCGCTGCAGCACCAGGGCCAGCTCTACCTCGAGCTTCGCGCCGAGGCGCTGGGGCAGAGCTGCATGCTGCCCTCGCCGCCGCCACGGGCGGTCACGTGGATGGAGGGCTCGCCGGGGCCGGCGCTGCTCTTCGAGTCCGGGGGCCTGCTCTTCGGGGTCCCTCTGCCGCACGTGCTGCAGATCTCCCCGGTGCTGGCGGCGTTCTGCCCGTTTCCCGTGCCGGGTGGGGTCATCGCCGGGCTGCTGGCGCACGCCGGGACGCTGTGGCCGGTGTACGCGCTTCCCGCCTTTCTCGGACAGGCGCCGGCGATGGAGCCCCAGGTGGTGCTGCTGGAGCTCGCCGGCATCCAGGCCGCGCTGTGTGCCTCCCGCGTGCAGGGCATCGAGCACCGCCTCGCTTCCGCCGGCGAGCCCGGACGCTGGTGGACGGCGGACGGACGCGTGGTGCTCGCGCCGGATGTCACCCGCCTCCTCGAAGCGTCGAACTTGACAGCGCCGAGGCGCGGCCCTTCAGATGCGTGAGGTCTCCACACATGCCGAAGACCCTGCTCGTCGCCGATGACTCGCTCACCGTCCGCAAGGTCATCGGGATGGTGCTCGCGCTCGAGGATTTTCAGATCACCGCGGTGGACAACGGCATCGACGCCATTGCCCGCGCGCGAGAGATGCGCCCCGACCTGGTCATCGCCGACGTGCTGATGCCCGGCCGGAGCGGCTACGAGGTCTGCGAGACGCTCAAGAGCGACCCGGCCACCGCGGGGACGCCGGTTCTCCTGCTCGCCGGCAACTTCGAGCCCTTCGACGAGGCCCGGGCCCGCGCGGCGCGCGCCGACGCGCACATCACCAAGCCCTTCGAGAGCCAGGCGCTCCTCGACCGGGTGCGCGCCCTGCTCGGGCTCCCCGCGGTCCAGCCGATGATGCCGGCCCGCCCGGCGATGGCCGCCGCCCCGCCGCAGACCTCGCAGCCCGCGGTGCCGCGTCCGAGCCAGCCGATGGCCTCGGCCGCGCCGCGTCCGGCCCCCACCGGCGCCTTCTCTCCGGTCGCCGCGCCGCGGCCCACTGCCGGCGTTCCTCAGCCGATGCCCGGCCCCGCCGGCATCCCGCGTCCTGCGGCTCCCGCGCCGACCCCGATGGCCGGCATCCCCCGGCCGGCGCCTCAGCCCATGGCCCGTCCGGTGACCCAGCCGGGCATGGCTCCCTCCCGTCCCGCTGCCCCGGCCGGGCTCCCGCGTCCGCCGCAGCCGCTCGGTGGGGGCACGGTGCCGGGCATGGCTCGCCCGGCCATGCCCCTGGTGACCCAGTCGGGCTTCACCCGTCCCGCGGCCCCGATGACTCCCGGCGGATTCCCCCGGGCGCCGGGCGCCTCACCGCTGCCGCCGGTCCCGGCCGCCCCGGTCAGCGCGCGGGGGCGTGATCCGTTCGGGCTCTCGGCCCCGGCGAACACCCCCGTCCGTGGCTACCAGGTGGAGCAGAAGATCCCCCCGCCCGCCGCGGCGGAGGAGATGTCGCTCGACCTCGGAAGCGACGCCCCGGCCATCGCCGCGGATGGCGGCGAGGCCCAGCTCCGCGAGGCGCTCGGCAAGGCCTCTCGCGAGGTCATCGAGAAGATTGCCTGGGAAGTGGTTCCCCAGCTCGCGGAGACGATCGTGCGCGAAATCGCCGAGCGGACGATGCGCGAGCGGGACCGAAAAGGCTAAACAACCCTCCACACGGGTATGTCCGAGGACCATCAGGAGGGACTTCCGAAGGCCTACGAGCCTGCGGAGGTGGAGGCGCGCTGGTACCGGCGCTGGGAAGAAGCCGGCTGCTTCCGGGCGGAAGCCACGTCGAGCAAGCCGCCGTACTGCATCATCCTGCCGCCTCCCAACGTCACCGGCTCGCTGCACATCGGACACGCCCTCACCGCGACCCTCGAGGACATCCTCGTCCGCTGGCACCGGATGCGCGGGTTCAACACCCTCTGGCAGCCGGGCGTGGACCACGCCGGCATCGCCACCCAGATGGTGGTGGAGCGAGAGGTGAAGCGGACGGAGGGGAAGAGCCGTCACGACCTCGGCCGCGACGAGTTCGTCCGCCGCATCTGGGACTGGAAGGAGCGTTACGGGGCGCGGATCCAGGAGAAGCACGAGCACCTGGGGGCCAGCCTCGACTGGAGCCGCTCACGCTTCACGATGGACCCGGGCAGCTCCGCCGCGGTGCTCGAGGTGTTCGTCCGGCTCCACGAGGAGGGGCTGCTCTACCGCGCCAACCGCCTCATCAACTGGTGTCCGGACTGCCACACCGCGCTCAGCGACCTCGAGGTGGACCACGAGGAGCGCCAGGGCTCCATCTGGGAGATTCGCTACCCGGTGAAGGGGCAGGACCGCTTCCTGACCGTGGCCACCACGCGCCCCGAGACGATGCTTGGCGACACGGCGGTGGCGGTGCACCCGGACGACGCCCGCTACCAGGACCTCATCGGCAAGACGGTGATCCTCCCGCTGCTCGGGCGAGAGATCCCGGTCATCGCCGACGCGACGCTGGTGGACCCCGAGTTCGGCACCGGCGTGGTGAAGGTCACCCCGGCCCACGACTTCAACGACTACCAGACCGGGCTCAGGCACCGGCTTCCGATGATCTCCATCCTCGACGAGGCGGCGCGGACCAACGAGGCCGCCGGGCCCTACGCGGGGCTGGACCGCTTCGAGGCGCGCACGAAGGTGCTGGCCGACCTCGAGGCGCGCGGGCTCCTGGTCTCGGAGAAGCCGCACACGCTCAGCATCGGCCTCTGCCAGCGGAGCGGGACCATCGTCGAGCCCCGGCTGTCACCGCAGTGGTTCGTGAAGATCGAGCCGCTGGCCCGGCCGGCGATCGAGGCGGTGGAGCAGGGACGGACGAAGATCCTCCCCGAGACGTGGACCGCCACCTACTTCCACTGGATGCGCAACATCCAGGACTGGTGCGTGAGCCGGCAGCTGTGGTGGGGCCACCAGATCCCCGCCTGGTACTGCGAGGCCTGCACGCCGAGGACGCCGTCCGGCGCGCTCGACCTCGAGAAGGCCACGCCCATCGTGGCGCGGACCCGGCCCGAGCGGTGCCCGAGCTGCAAGGGCTCGGCGCTGGTCCAGGACCCGGATGTGCTCGACACCTGGTTCAGCTCGGGGCTGTGGCCGTTCAGCACCCTGGGCTGGCCGGAGCGCACGCCGGAGCTGAAGACCTTCTACCCGACCTCGGTCCTCGAGACCGGGCACGACATCCTCTTCTTCTGGGTGGCCCGCATGATGATGCTGGGCATCCACTTCATGGGCGACGTGCCCTTCCGCACCGTCTACCTGCACGCGATGGTGCGCGACGAGAAGGGCGAGAAGATGTCGAAGGTGAAGGGGAACGTCGTCGACCCGCTCGACGTCATCCACGGCCAGAAGGCCTCGGAGCTTCCCCCGAGCCTGCGCAACAAGTTCCCGGAGGGCATGCCGGCGTTCGGCGCTGACGCGCTGCGTTACACGCTTGCCGCGCTCGCAGCGCAGGGCCGAGACATCAAGCTCTCGCTCGATCGGGTCAACGGCTACAAGGCCTTCACCAACAAGCTCTGGAACGCCTCGCGCTTCCTTCTCCTGTACCTGGGTGACTTCCGCCCCGGCGGCCGGCAACTCCAGCAAGCGAGTCTCACGCTCGCCGACCGGTGGATCCTCTCCCGCACCGAGAGGGTGACCCGGGAGGCGAACGACGCGCTGGGCCGGTTCGAGTTCGCCGAGGCCGCCTCTGCCCTCTACCAGTTCACCTGGCACGCCTTCTGCGACTGGTACATCGAGCTGGCCAAGCCGGCGCTGCAGGGCGCTGACTCCGAGCGCGGTGACACCACGCGCGCAGTGCTCATCCACGTGCTGGACCGGGTGCTCCGGCTGCTCCATCCGTTCATCCCGTTCATCACCGAGGAGATCTGGCACCGACTCCCCGGCGTCCCCGAAGACGCATTCCTGATGCTCTCGCAGTATCCGGAGGCCGGCCCCGAGGACCCCGTCGCCGAGGCGGAGATGGAGCCGGTCATCGCGGTCATCGACGGCATCCGGAACATCCGGGGGGAGAGCAACCTGCCGCCACTCCAGAGGATTCGGGCGGTGGTGCAGACCGACGACGCAGCGCTCCGCGCCGCGCTGGAGCGGCACCGCGGCTACGTGGAGCCGCTGGCCGGGCTGTCGGAGCTGACTCTGCAGCCGACGGGGGCGCCGCCTCCGTCGAGCGGGTCGTGGGTGGGACAGGGGGTCAGTGTCTACGTCCCGCTGGCGGGCCTGTTGGATCTCGACGAAGAGCGCGCACGCTTGCGGAAAGAGATCGCGCGCGTCGAGGCGGATCTGGCAGCCTTGAGGCGAAAGCTGGACAATCCGAGCTTCGTCGCGCGGGCTCCGGCCGACGTGGTGGAGAAGGACCGAGCCCGGGTGGCCGAGCTCGAGGCCCGCAGGGCAAAGCTGCTGGACAACCTCAGTCGGATCTGAACTGGAGGAACGATGTCCGAGAGAACACCGGAAGAGATGGAGTCGAACGGGATGGGCGGACTCGGCGGAGGAATGGGCGGCACGCCCTCCACGCCGGCGCCCGAGAGCAGTGGCATGGGCATGGGTGGCGGCGCGGAGTCCGCCCCGGCTCCGGCCGCGCCTGCTCCGCGCCCCCGTCCCTCCAGCCCAGCGAAGAAGGCCGCGGCGAAGACGACGGCGCCGGCGAAGACGACGGCGCCGGCGAAGAAGGCCGCGGGGAAGAAGAAGGCCGCGGGGAAGAAGAAGACCGGCGGCGGCAAGGCGCGGCGCACGGCGCGCAAGGCAGGACGCAAGGCGCGGCGCGGCGCTCGAAAGGCGAGGCGCACGGCGCGCAAGGGCGTGCGTCAGGCGAGGCGTGGCGCTCGCAAGGCCCGGCGCGTCGCCCGGCGCGGCGCCCGGAAGTCGCGCCGCTAGGAGCAACCCGGCGCCGAGCCTCCTCCAGCATGGACTTCGTCGACCGTCTGATCGACCTCGCGCTGGAGGAGGACCTGGGCGCGGCGGGTGACGTCACGACCCAGGCGCTCGTCCCCGAGAACGCGCGGGGGAGGGCGGAGGTCTGGGCGAAGGAGCCGCTGGTCCTCGCCGGGACGCGCGCCTTCGCCCGGGTCTTCACCCGGCTGGAGCCCGCGGCGGAGGTGCGCTTCTCCGAGGCAGACGGTGCACGCATTGCCGGCCGTGCGGTCATCGGCACGGTCGCGGCGGGGCTGCGCACGCTCCTGGTCGGCGAGCGGACCGCGCTCAACATCCTCCAGCGCACGTGCGGAATCGCCACGCTCGCCGCGCAGGCAGCGGACGCGGTGAAGGGCTCGAAGCTGCGAATCCTCGACACGCGCAAGACCAGCCCCGGCATGCGCGGGCTGTCCAAGGAGGCGGTGCGGGCCGGCGGCGCCTCGAACCACCGCTTCGGGCTCTTCGACGGGGTGCTGATCAAGGACAACCACATCGCGGCGGTGGGCGGGGACGTGAGCGAGGCGCTCCGGCGGGCGCGGGCGCGCGCTCCGCTGCTGGTGAAGATCGAGATCGAGGTCACCCGGCTGGAGCAGCTGACCGCAGCCATCGCCGGCGGCGCGGACGTCATCCTGCTCGACAACATGGACGACGCCACCGTCGCTCAGGCCGTGCGCGTCGCCGCGGGCAACGTGAAGCTCGAGGTGTCCGGCAACGTGACGCTCGAGCGGCTCCCCCGCCTCGCGCAGATCGGCGTGGACTTCGTCTCGATGGGCGCGCTCACCCACTCGGCGCGGGCGATGGACCTTTCGCTGGAGATCGTCGAGAGCTGAGCTGCGTCGGTCCGGCCGCTCGCTGCATCCTTTCCCGGAGGGAGCGGGTCCTGTGTTCCGTTCACGGGCGGCGGGAGCTGTCGCATGCGGCTCGTCGTCCTGGGGTTGCTCCTTGCGCTGTCCACGGGCTGCGCCAGCGCGCGCATCTGCGGCGGCGGCTCCGGTCCGGGCGGCTGCTACGAGCCCGCGACCGGGAAGTCCACCGACCCGCCGACGACGACCGGAAGCCAGAAGGACGACGACCTCCGGCGACAGATTTCCGGGAAGCCGTAGAGCCGCTGCTTAGCGGCCCTGCACGACCGACTCGACCCGCGGCTCGCCCTCGGCCGAGGCCGGCGCGCCCATCTCCATCAGCATCGCTGCGGTGGGCGCGACGTCGCTGGCGTGCACCCGCATCCGGTACAGGCCGGGCTTCACGTTCTTCCCGTAGAGAACCAGGGGAATCTGGTTGTCGTAGGCGTACGGCTCGCCGTGCGTCGTCCCCGAGTCGCCCTCCATGAAGATGGCGTACGGCTTGAGGAGGAACGTCACGTCGCCGCTCCTGCCCGGGTAGTGGCTCCGGCGGAGCGCGGGCAGGAATCCGCTCAGCTCCTGTCCCGACTCGAGATCGTCCTGCGAAACGGCCAGCGCGACTCCGGGCTGGCGTCCGAGCCACTCCGCCGCAGCCCGGCGCACCACCACCGGGTCGAGCTTCTTCTCCGCCATCGTCTTTGCGTTCAGGAACACGTCCCGGTCCACCATCCCCACCAGGAGCGGGGCGCCGAACCGCGTCTGCAGCTCCTGGCCGAGCCCCTGCCGGAGCGCCGATGGCTTCACCCGCGTCGCGTTGACCCCGGCGGCGATCCACTCCTCGGGCAGCGCCGCGCCGCCGTGGTCGGACGAGACCACCACCAGGAGGTTCTGCCGGCCGCCCGCCGCCTTCTCCGCCGCCGCGAGCAGCTCGCCGATCTGCCTGTCGAGGCGAATCAGCGCGTCCTGCATCTCCCAGGAGTAGGGGCCGTACTGGTGGTACACGAGGTCGGTCGCGCTGAAGCTGACGGCGAGGAAGTCCGGCACGTCGTCCTTGCCGAGGTTCTCCGCGGTGATGGCCGCCTTCGCCGCCTGCACCAGGAGGTCGTTGGCGAATGGCGACGAGGCGAACGCCGCGTAGGACGGCGGACCGGGCGACGGTGCGCCGCCCTTGAGCGAGTGGGGGAAGGTGCGGCCCATCCCGTAGGACGGCGACTCGAACGGGCGGTCGTCGTCGCCGAGGTACTGGGTGACCGGCAGCGCGAGGCTCCAGTCGGTGCCGAAGGCCGCGTCGGGGAGCCGCCGATCGTTGAAGGCCCGGAGCCAGGCCGGCAGCTCCTTCATGTACGCGGTGCCGGTGACCAGCCGGCCCACCTGCTCGTTGAACCAGAACGCCTGCCCCAGCCGGCCGGCGAGCGCGATCGCCGCGCGCGCCTTCCCCGAGAGGACGATGGCCTTGCCTCGCCCCGAGGTGAAGAGCTTCAGGTGGTCGGCCAGTGTCTCGGCGAGCATCGGCTCCGGGGAGACGTCCTCCACGCCCGCTGGCGCATCGAGCACGGGGTGGGTGGGCTCCCAGAAGATGGGCTCGTCCTTGCCGTTCGCCCGGTTCATCACCCGGTTGCCGACCACGCCGGTCCGCCAGGGATAGGCGCCGGTGGAGAGCACGCTGTGGCCCGGAGCGGTCGCCACCTGCGCCTGCTCGTAGCGCACGTCCGGGTAGAACGCGCCCCGGTCCACGAGCTGGGCCAGCCCGGCCTTGAGCTGGGGCCGCGAGCGGAGGAGCAAGTCGGTCCCGAGCGCGTCCACGGCGATGAACAGGGTCAGCCGGGGCGGTTTGGCGAGCGAGGGGGTCGCGACGAGGACGAGAGCGAGGGCGAGGGCGCGGGTCATCGAGGGTCCGCGGAGTCTATCCTCGTGCGCGGCTCCTCGGTCGTGGCGCTTGTCCCCGCTGTGGCCCGACGCCTACCGTCTCCGACAGGAGGACACGATGTTCCAGGCGCGGGTGCGGGTGATCTACGGCGACACCGATCAGATGGGCGTCGTGTACTACGCCAACTACCTCCGCTACTTCGAGCTCGCGCGGAGCGAGCTGCTCCTCGCCCATGGGCGGAGCTACCGCGACATGGAGGCCGAGGGCCTCAGCCTCCCGGTGGTGGAGGCCACCTGCCGCTACGTGGCGCCCGCTCGCTACGAGGACATCCTGCTCGTGGGGATCGAGGTCCCCGCGGTCACGCGCGTGACGCTGACCTTTCGCTACGAGGTCACCCGGGAAGGAACGCCAGGCGTCGTGCTCTGCACCGGCACCACGGTGCACGCCTGCCTCGGCAAGGCCGGCCGACCGGCCCGGCTCCCGGACTGGGTGGCGGCGCTCCGTTCGCCGTCCACCGCCTGACCCGGGACGGCATCGAACCGTCGCCTCGCCGGACGGGGCGGAGTACGGTCCGCCGACCACGGGGAGGATGAGTCCATGGATCGCAACCTGGCGCTGGAAGTGGTGCGGGTCACCGAGCTCGCGGCCATCGCCGCGTCCCGCCTGATGGGGCGAGGGGAGAAGAACCTCTCCGACCAGGCAGCGGTGGACGCCATGCGCCACGCCTTCGACACCCTGCACATCCAGGGCACCGTGGTCATCGGCGAGGGCGAGCGGGACGAGGCGCCCATGCTCTACATCGGCGAGAAGGTTGGGCGCTGGGGACAGGACGATCCGGGCATCGACATCGCGCTCGATCCGCTGGAGGGGACCAACCTCTGCGCCTACGGGCGTCCCGGCGCCATCGCGGTGGTGGCGCTGGCCGAGCGAGGCAAGCTCCTCAACGCTCCCGACACGTACATGGAGAAGCTGGCCGTCGGCCCTCGCGCCCGCGGCCGGATCGACCTGCGTCGCTCCCCGACCGAGAACCTCCGCGCCATTGCCGAGGCCCTGGGGCGCTCGGTGGACGACCTCACCGTCGTCATCCTCGATCGGCCTCGCCACGAGACGCTCATCAAGGAGGTGCGCTCAGTGGGCGCGCGCATCCGGCTCATCGAGGACGGCGACGTCGCCGGCGGGGTGGCCACCTGCTTCCCCGAGACCGGTGTCGACGTGCTGATGGGCACGGGCGGGGCGCCGGAGGGCGTCATCACCGCGGCGGCGGTGAAGTCCGTGGGCGGCGACATGCAGGGGAGGCTGAAGCCGAGGAACGACGAGGAGATCGTCCGGGCGCGCAAGATGGGCATCAAGGACCTGGACCGGATCTACACCGCGGAGCAGCTGGCCCAGGGCGAGGTGATGTTCGCCGCGACCGGCGTGACCTCGAGCGACTTCCTGCGCGGCGTGCGCTTCTTCGGCGGCGGCGCCGAGACCTGGTCGGTGGTGATGCGCAGCAAGAGCGGGACGATCCGCTACGTGCAGGCGCAGCACCGCTTCGACCGCAAACCCGAGTACTTCGCCCGCTCGGCGGGAGGCCGCTGACCATGGCCGGCGCCACCCGGAGCATCGTGGTCGACGTCCCACCGGAGAAGCTCTTCGACGTCATCGTCGACTACGACCGCTACCCCGAGTTCCTCCCCGAGGTGAAGGAGGCCCGCAGCAAGGAGCGGAAGGGGAACGCGGTCGACGTGGACTACGTCGCCGACGTCGTGAAGCGCATCCGCTACACGCTGCACCACGTGGAGGAGCGGCCACGCGCGGTGCGCTGGACGTTCGTCAAGGGCGAGCTGATGCGCGACAACCACGGCAGCTGGACGCTCGAGCCGACGCCGGACGGGAAGACGCGCGCCACGTACACCATCGAGGTGGGAGTGGGTCCCCTGGTACCGCGGTCCATCGTGAACATGCTCGTGGATCAGTCGCTGCCCAAACTCCTGGAAGCATTCAAGAAACGAGCGGAGGGACGGTAGCCCGGAGGTGTCCGGGAGCGACGCTTGCTGGGGGGGCCCCAGGCATTACAATGCGGGCGAAGGCCAGCGCATCGCCTGGGCCTCGTGGAGACGCGGAATGCTCGACAGCTTCGTCATCGACCAGGTCGACCGCCGGGATCGGCGGGAGCGCGACGAGCGCGAGCGACCGGCGGTGGAGCTGCCCCTTCCGGCGCCGGATGAGCGCGAGCGCCCCGTGCGCCGGAGCGACGAGGACGGCCGCGAGGAGAAGCCGAAGCGCGGCGTCGTGGTCATCGACCTCCGCCGGCTCCACTAGAAGCGCCGCTCATCGCCGTCCTTGCCCGCGCTCCCCGAGGGTGCGTACAAGGCGCCGGCCATGACGGAGATCATCGACATCGTCGCACGGGAGATCCTCGACTCCCGCGGGAACCCCACGGTGGAGGTCGAGGTCACGCTCGACGGAGGTGACACCGGCCGGGCCGCCGTTCCCTCCGGCGCATCCACCGGCGCCCACGAGGCGCTCGAGCTGCGCGACGGCGAGGCCACGCGGTACGGCGGCAAGGGAGTGCGCAAGGCCGTGGCCAACGTCCGCGACCTCATCGCCCCCGCGGTGGTGGGCATGGACGCGCTGGACCAGACCGCGGTCGACACGCGGATGCTCGAGCTCGACGGAACGCCGAACAAGGGAAAGCTCGGCGCCAACGCCATCCTCGGCGTGTCGATGGCCACCGCCCACGCGGCGGCGAGCGCCACCGGGCTCCCGCTCTGGCGCTACGTGGGCGGCGCGCAGGCCAGCACTCTCCCGGTGCCGCTGATGAACATCCTCAACGGCGGCGCGCACGCCGACACCCGGGTGGACTTCCAGGAGTTCATGATCGTCCCGGTTGGCGCGCCCACCTTCGCCGAGGCCCTGCGCACGGGCGCCGAGGTGTTCCACGCCCTGAAGAAGGGCCTCAAGTCCCGCAAGCTGGCCACCGGCGTGGGCGACGAGGGCGGCTACGCGCCCGATCTCCCCACCAACGAGGAGGCGCTGGTCCTGGTGACCGAGGCGATCTCCGCCGCCGGCTACGCGCCGGGCAAGGACGTGGCCCTGGCCCTGGACGTGGCGGCGAGCGAGTTCTTCGACGGCAAGAGCAAGCGCTACACGCTGAAGGGCGAGGGCAAGTCGTACGATGCGGCCGGTCTGGTGGGCTTCTACGAGCAGCTGGTCCGCAAGTACCCCATCGTCTCCATCGAGGACGGGATGGCCGAGGACGACTGGGACGGATGGACCGCCCTGACTCGCGCCCTGGGGAGCTCGGTGCAGCTGGTCGGCGACGATCTCTTCGTCACCAGCGTGGAGCGGCTTGCACGCGGCATCGACGGCGGCGTGGCCAATGCCATCCTGATCAAGGTGAACCAGATCGGCACGCTCACCGAGACCATCGCCGCGGTGCGCATGGCCCACCGTGCCGGCTACCGCTCGGTGATGAGCCACCGCTCGGGGGAGACGGAGGACACCACCATCGCCGACCTCGCGGTGGCGCTCGACTGCGGGCAGATCAAGACCGGGTCGCTCTCCCGGAGCGATCGGGTCGCCAAGTACAACCAGCTGCTCCGCATCGAGGAGGCCCTGGGCACGGGAGCGCGGTACCCGGGGCGGAGCACCTTCGGGCGGCGGAGCTGATCATCCGTCTCCTGGTCCTCAACGACGACGGCATCGGGTCGGCGGGTCTCGCCGCCCTGGCGGAGGCCGTCGACCCGCTCGGCGAGGTCTGGGTGGTGGCGCCGGAGCACGAGCAGAGCGCCGCCTCGCACGCCATCTCGCTCACCCGGCCGCTGCGGATCCGCAAGGTGAAGGAGCGCTGGTTCTCGGTGGACGGCACGCCGACCGACTGCGCCTACCTGGCCATCCACCACCTGATGAAGGACGCGCTGCCGGCGCTCGCCGTCTCGGGGATCAACCACGGCCCGAACATGGCGGACGACGTCATCTACTCCGGTACCGTGGCCGCCGCGATGGAGGCGACGCTGCTCGGGGTGCCGGCCATCGCCTTCAGCCTGGTGGCCCGCGGCCGGGGGCTCGACTTCACCTACGCCGCGCGGTTCGCGCGCTCGCTGACCCGGGCCGCGCTCTCCCGGACGCTCCCCTCGCGGCTCCTCCTCAACGTCAACGTGCCGGGGGTGGTCGAGCCGCGAGGCTGGGCGGTGACCCGGCTCGGTCGACACAGCTACGGGAACCAGGTGGTGGAGAACCGCGACCCGCGTGGGCGCCGCTACTACTGGATCGGTGGGACGGAGTACTCCCACGAGGACCTGCCGGGCAGCGACTGCAACGCGGTGCTCGACGACCAGCTCGTGTCGGTCACCCCGGTGCTCCTGGATCTGACCGATCTGGCGAGGATGGAGGAGCTGGTGCGCTGGCCGCTGGATGGCTTCGAGCGCGAGGGCCCGGCGAAAATCTGATGCGCCCCGGGTTCCGGGGTACACCTGTCCGCTGGAGGCGTGTCTCCTGGTCCCTCGGGCTCTCACCCGGACCCTGGCGGTTGCGGCCGCACGGCGGCGTGCCACCGGTGTGCTCGCGGGTCTGGGGCTCCTGAGCGTGCTGGGGTGTGGCACGCCGGTCAGCGGCGAGCGACCCGGACGGAGGACCTCGCTCCGGACCGACGACCTTCCCGCGCCCCGGCGGATGACGCCCGATGGACCGCGGGTCGTTCTCGCGCCCGCCCATGCCGAGCCGGACCTCGTGGTCGAGCGCCCGGTGGTCCGGGCGGATCCTGCGCCGGCGCCGGGGAGGCATCAGGTTCTGGCCGGCGAGACGCTGTACCGGATCGCCCGGAGCGTCGGCATCACGCCGGGGGCGCTGGCGGAGATGAACGGCCTCTCGGTCTCCACGCCGCTCGCGGTGGGACAGGTGCTGGTCGTGCCGGCGCCCCCGGGTCCGCCTCGGGCCGAGGAGGAGCGCGGGCGCGGCGCATCTGAGAGCGACACCCCGTCGGTGGTCCCGCCGGAGCTCGCGGCCGCCTTCGAGACCGCGGGGAAGCCGTCCGGGCCTCCCTCCGGACGGGACGGGGGAAGGCCGGGGCGAATCGAGTCCAGCATGATGGCCGCGCTGCCACCGGCCACGCCGGCAGCGAAGGCGCCGGTGGCGAGCGTGCGCCGCAGCTCGGGTCCGCTCAGCTGGCCGCTCCGGGGGGTGCTGTACGCGCGCTTCGGACGCAAGGGGAGGTCGCCGCACGACGGCATCGACCTGGCCGCCCCGGCCGGCACTCCGGTCCGGACCGCGGCGGAGGGCTCGGTGCTCTTCGCCGGCCCGCAGCAGGGGTACGGCCTGCTGGTCATCGTCGAGCACGCGCACGGGCTGGTCACCGTGTACGCCCACAACCGTGACCTGCGCGTACGCACCGGGCAGCAGATCCGCGAGGGTCAGGTCATCGCCACGGTCGGCGAGTCCGGAAAGACCAGCGGTCCCCACCTACACTTCGAGGTCCGGCAGGACGGCGCGCCGGTCGACCCGCTCGACTTCCTCGGGCCTCCGCCCGCGTCCTGATCCGTCACGTCCGGGCCGGTTGCTGATACCAATCGGTGATGCCTTCCGAGCGCGAGAGGATGCTGGCCGGCGAGCTATACGACCCGATGGACGCCGAGCTCGTCGCATCCCGCTCGCGCGCGCGGGACCTCTGCCAGGCGCTGAACGCCACGCGGGAGGCAGATCGCGACGGCCGCCGCGCCTTGCTGCTCGAGCTGTTCGGCAAGGGCGGGGAGAGCGTGTGGATGCAGCCTCCGTTCTTCTGCGACTACGGGAGCAACATCGAGCTCGGGGAGCGCGTGTTCTTCAACTACAACTGCGTCGTGCTCGACGTCTGCCGGGTCCGGATCGGCGCCTTCACCCTCTTCGGGCCGGCGGTGCAGATCCTCACCCCGCTTCACCCGCTGGACCACGCGCTACGGCGGAAGCAGGAGTACGGAAAGCCGGTGGAGATCGGCTCCGACGTCTGGGTCGGGGGAGGCTCGCTCATCCTCCCCGGGGTGCGGATCGGCGCGCGATCGGTCATCGGCGCGGGGAGCGTCGTCACCCGGGACGTCCCGGAGGGAGTCCTCGCCGCAGGCAATCCCTGCCGGGTGCTCCGCTCGCTCGCGGACGGCGCCTCTCGCTGACGCGTCAGGGAACGGTCTCGAAGAAGCGCCAGAT
The DNA here is from genome assembly GCA_036489275.1 of Myxococcaceae bacterium. Taxonomy (GTDB): domain Bacteria; phylum Myxococcota; class Myxococcia; order Myxococcales; family Myxococcaceae; genus RPRB01. The sequence goes on from DASXGF010000129.1 coordinate 16,853, forward strand.
CTCCTCGCCGGCCCAGTCCGGGACCTCGTGCCCGCCGGACCAGGAACAGAACTCGACGGCCCACGGAGCAGGGCAGGGGTAGGCCTGGCATTCCGGGCTGCTCGTCACGGGCGTCGAGGAGCACCGATCCCGGTTCAGCGTGGCGTTCCGGGCCAGCTCGCCCTCGAGGGGCGGGATGGTGTCGTCGGCGGTACCGTGGATGAAGAGCGCGGAGATGGAGCCCGTGCAGCAGCGGGTGTCGAATCGGCGCGCGCTCCCGGCGATGACCGCCATCGCCCGGAACGGAGCCGGCACGTCGCAGCCCATGAAGAGCGTGAACACCGCGCCCGCGCTGAAGCCCGAGAGGAAGACGCGGTCCGGGTCGATGCAGCGGGTCTCGGAGAGGCGGCGGAGGATCAGATCCACCCGGCGCGCGTCCTGGGACCCGCCTCCGACGTCCCACGTCCCGTGCACCGCGTCGGGGTAGACGAAGATCGCCCCGCCGTCCGTGGCGGCCTCGAGCCCGTAGGTCCTCGCCACCGCACCCGTTCCTCCGGCGCCGTGGAACACGAAGACGACGGGGAGCGCGACGCCGGCGGGGACGTCCGGGATGGACAGCACACCACCTTGCAGCGCGAGCCCGAGGGTCCCGAGCTCCAGAACGCCTCCGTCCCTGTTCCCCAGCGCGCATCCGGACACCGGCGTCGCCAGGCGGACGTCGAGGGGGCCTCCATCGGACGGCATGAAGCACACGGCCGGACGGGGTCCGTCGGATCCGCCGTCGGCCGGAAGGTCCGGCAGCGGCGAGGCGCAGCCGGCGAGCAGGAGCA